>JBMORS010000033.1:0-2812 GCA_049319925.1 Patescibacteria group bacterium
TTTTATTATGGGGTTGGTAGTGGGGGTCGCCGCTATCAGTTTGATTGGTTTTATAGTAGCCGTGTCTTTTTCTTTTTCCGGCGGTTCTTTAGCTAAAAAAACCACCGATAAGGCTCCGGCGGCTAATTTACCGTCTGATAATAATCCTTCGGATCAGCCGTCTTTGCAACCGGTAGATATCTCTATTAAAGATTCCGATTATATTAGAGGAAATAAAGACGCTAAGGTTGTTATGATAGAATATTCTGATTTGGAGTGTCCTTATTGTCAAAGATTCCATGATAGTATGAAAAAAATAGAAGCTGATTATCCTGGCCAAATTGCTTGGATTTTTAGGCACTTCCCTTTGTCTTTTCATGCTAATGCTCAAAAAGAAGCCGAAGGGGCTGAATGCGTGGGGCAATTGGGTGGCGCGGAAAAATACTGGCAATTTATAGATAAGATTTTTGAAAGGACTACAGCCAATGGTACTGGTTTTGCTTTGGATAAACTGCCGGCTTTAGCTAAGGAAGTTGGCGTTAATGAAACTAAATTTAAATCCTGTTTAGATAGTGGCCAAATGGCTCAAAAAGTTCAGGCTGATTTACAAGAAGGTTCGGCATATGGAGTAGCTGGTACGCCCACCACCTTTGTTAATGGCCAGCCACTGGAAGGAGCTTTGCCTTATGAGCAAATTAAGGCCGTAATTGATAACATTTTAAACAGTTAAATTAAGATGACAACAAAAAAAATACTATTAATTTTGGGAAGTCTGATTGCGGTGGTTTTGTTGGCGGTTTGGTTATTTAAGCCGACTATAGCTGAGTATCCTGATATTAATTCACCTCGGCCAGTTTTAGGTAATAAAGAAGCCGAGTTGGTGTTGGAAGAATTTTCTGATTTTCAATGTCCGGCTTGTAAATCCGCTCAGCCTTTATTAAAAGATTTAGTGTCCACTTTTGGCGATCGTTTAAGTTTAAGTTATAAACACTATCCTTTGATATCAATTCATACTCAGGCTTTTCGAGCCGCTTTGGCGGCCGAGTGTGCCAATGATCAAAATCAGTTTTGGGCTTATCATGATAAATTATTTGACAACCAGCCCAATTTTTCCGAAACCGAGTTAATAAATTACGCTGGTGATTTAAATTTAGATAAGGAAAAATTTTCAGCTTGTTTACAAAGTAAAGCCAAAACCAGTCAGGTTAGACAAGATATTAAAGCTGGCGATGATCTTAAAGTTAATGCCACACCGACTTTTTTCTTAAATGGTGAGATGGTAGCTGACTGGACTAAGTTGAAGGAAATTATTCAAGGTAAGTTATTGGGAGGTAATTAATTTAGAAATTTTTACTAAAGGTGGATTAGTTTTTGCTTAAAACATTAACTAACTGGTTGAGCAAAGCGGGATAAAAACGAAATTTCCATTTATGTTCTTCCATGACTTTATTCCGTCGCCAATAATTTTGACTATCGGGCCGGCAACCTTTCATTGGTACGGCCTGTTTTTTGGTCTTGGTTTGGCGGCAGCCTATTTATTAGCCAATTGGCGTTTTAAAACCTGGTCATCAACCGGTTGGTCTTTAGACAGTTTGTTTGTTTGGTTGATATTAGGTGGAATAGTTGGCGCTCGTTTGTTGGATGTTTTTTATTTTGAATGGTGGTATTTTAAAAATCATACCAGTGATTTATTTTTATTTTGGCAGGGCGGTCTAGCTTGGCAAGGTGGACTGTTAGGTGGCGGTCTGGCTGCCTGGGTTTATAGTATTAAATATAAAATAAGATTAAGCAGTTTGGCTGATTTACTGGCGCCCAGTTTAGCTTTTGGCCAAGCTATTGGCCGTTGGGGTAATTATTTTAATCAGGAAATATTTGGTCGACCTACTGATTTACCTTGGGCTATACCAATTGTTCAGAAATTGCGGCCGGAAATTTATCAGTCTTTCAGCCATTTTCAGCCGATATTTTTTTATGAATTTTTAGGATTGGTTAGTATTGGTTTATTTTTGTTGGTTATTTTTAAAAATAAAATTGGGTCTGGCTGGCAAATAGCTTGGTATTTGTTGCTGGCTGGTGCTTTGAGGTTTGGTTTGGAATTTATTAGACTAGATGAGCAGTCTGTTTGGCTGGGTTTAAGGGCTGGCTTTTGGCTGGCTGGTTTGTCGATTGTTATTGGTGTGGTTTGGTTGTTTAAACTAGCCTGGCTTGATCATAAATCAAATAAAGATATTTGATTGTTTGCCATCTTGAAAGGTTTAAAACCTTGTGTTATATTGGCAAAGCTTGTTTTGGGGTTTAAAATACAAATATTTCTATACTAAACGGGCCCGTGGTGCCCCGCACTATAAACATAGTGTTTAAGTGCAAGATAAATAACCCAGTTAACACATCTCCTTAGTTACCGAGAAGATCGTGTCCCGCTCGGCCGCGGGATCGGGTTTAGATTAAAATATAAAGAATTCTGTATTAAGCGGGCCCGTGGTGTAGCCCGGTTAACACGTCTCCCTGTCACGGAGAAGATCGCCGGTTCGAATCCGGTCGGGCCCGCTTAATACAGAATAAAGAACAAAAGAGGTCACAGTGGTCTCTTTTTAATTATGCTAATATCGCTTTGAAAAAGATACCCCTTTGTTTACCTAATTTACCAACTAGTTAGGTTAATTAACAAACAAGATCGTCCCGCGTCCGCGGGATCGGGCCCGCTTAATACAGAATAAAGAACAAAAGAGGTCACAGTGATCTCTTTTTAATTATGCTAATATCGCTTTGAAAAAGATGAGTAAGCTAAAATTTGCTGGTTTAACCGATTTGATTTGCGTTTTTTAATAATTGC
>JBMORS010000034.1:0-2751 GCA_049319925.1 Patescibacteria group bacterium
CGTCAAGGTTTTTGTATAAATAATTTCTAAATATTACTAGACTATTGCTTTTTTAAAAAATAATTCTTATAATATAAGTAGTTGAAAAACTTTTCTTCTAGTACTCTAAACAACAACCTGTTGTCAAAAACAAAAATAATATTATATACTAGAAGCAAGATTAACTTACCTCTAATAAAGGGAGGAGGTGATTACAATGGCTGCTAAGAAAAAAGCCAAGAAGGCCAAAAAGGTAGTAAAGAAGACCAAGAAGGTCGCCAAGAAGGCCAAGAAAACCACCAAGAAGAAGGCTAAGAAAGGTAAGAAGTAGTTCTTCCTAGAGTTTTCTAACACAACAAAAACTCCGCTGTCTTTTCGGCGGAGTTTTTGCGTTTAATCTGTAATTATTAAAACAAACTGGACTGCTTGACTGCTTTATCTTTATTGCTTAAAACTTCCACTCGACCATAAACGCCATCATAACCAGGCTTAAGACGCACCTGACCCCGCCTTAAATTGTCGATGGCCTTAGCCAAATCCGAACCAGCTGCCTGTTTTATCTTCTCCAATGGAGTCTCCTGTAAAATAGTTAATTCATTACCAAAGGCCGACAGTAAAGACCAATAAATTTCCATAACCTTTTTACTATGCCGACTTTTTACTTGCAAAGTTTCAGCTATTAATTTATCCAATTCCACTAAACTTATATAGGGAACAAAATCAACCGGTTGATAATTCTCTGGCCGATCAGCCAACTCTTCAACCCTATTTAATACTCCGATAGTCAAAGGCCGGCGGCATTTAGGACACAACCCTTTGTATTTTTTAGTTTCCTGAGGAGCTAAACAAATCTGGCAATCCTTGTGTCCATCATAATGATACCGACCTTCGTCTGGAAAAAATTCAATGGTTTTTTCTAAAACCATCTTATCTTTTTTAACTTTACTGACGTTATTCTTAACCGCCTGCCAAATATTACTATAAGACAGTTCCGAACCACTAAAAACATTAGCCTCCCGACCTAAATTCTGTAAAGAATGCGCATCAGAATTGGAAATAAGAGTTACTTTATCCAGGTTAGAAATCCGCCAATTCATTTTAGGATCAGACGATAAGCCAGTTTCCACGACAAATATTTTATCGGTTAATTCCTCAAAACATTCCTCTAAACTGTCATAACCAGACTTAGAACCAAAAACGGCAAACCAAGGTGTCCAAATATGTGCTGGCACCAAAACATTTCTTTCATCTATACTAAGCAATATCTTTAAAAGTTCCTTGCTATGCAACCCTAAAATCGGCCGTCCGTCCGACTTTATATTACAAGCCCTGTCAACTAAAGCTTGGCTTATCCGCCCGGCTACTTCTAAGCTCGGCACAAACACGCAATGATGTACTCGCCTAACTTTGTCCTTATGTTTATAAATACAAGATAACTCCGTGCCAACCATAAACCTAACTGGCTGAACTTGTTTTTCTTTAAATAGCGGCTCGGACTTTTGATAACTATCTTTAAGTTTATATAATCCCTCCTCGGCTGGTTCTAATTTTTCTGATAACTCGCTAAACCATTTGGGGTGAGTAAAATCGGCCGTGGCTACTAAACCCAAACCCTTAATCCGACACCATAAATCTATGTTCTCAGGTGTTAATTCCTTGGAACAGGCCCTAGAATATTTGGAGTGGATATGTAAATCAGCGTAGACTTTCATATAATAATCCTAACACAAAAAATTAACGGGTAGCAATTAATTAAGCTACCCGTTCTCTTATTTTTTTTAGAATTATTTTTTTTAGTTGAATCAATTTTTCTGATTCTAAACGACCACTCATATCAATATGAGAGAGGCTGAATATCTGATCCAACATTTGCTGATCTTGCGTGAACAAAAGTAACCCTATGTCTCGAATATCATCAGCTGAACTCTGATCAAGAGAACTTATCATTTTAACAATAAGATTATCTTCTGATTTTGTTAACAACTCTTGTAACTCTACTGAAGGTAATGAATTAAAATAATTAAGCACTAATTGGTCATTTATATCATCCAAAAAAGAACCTATCATATCCTTAAAAAGATTTCTTAATTCCGGACGTAAACGACATAGTTGGACAAAAAGTATCTTTACCAAACCTCGACGGTCAAAATAACGACTATAAAGAAAATCCCAATCGGCCTTGGATAAAAAAGCGAATCGAGGATACTCTAATAAAATATTACCGTTATTCTCTCTAAATCTTGGTGGTATAAAATCAATGTAATTAACTATCCCTTTATCATCAAAAGTCCAATTAGAAGGTTTGGGGTCTATTGTCACTCGAGCATCAAAAGTTGATAAATCACTCGCCCTAAATACTTTAACCATGTTATCTATAATTCCTGCCACCAAAAGTTTACATCTTGCTACGTCACTCTGAATTATCAATCTACCTAAATCCAAACCCTTAAACAAGGATTTTTCAACAATCCCCCATTTACCGTTGTTGTTATAGTTAACAGTTTCAATTGATATCATTTCAGGAATTACTACACCAATTTCTGCTAACAACGACCGATACCTTATAACATCAGCAGCCAATATTTCTGCTCTATTTTTATCAAAAATACTTACTTCCTGACCCACTGATTTTACTACTACTTGTCTTCCTTGCTCATCTAAAACTAGCAAGGGCTTAACCACCTGGAACCCAGGCGTTAAGACAACACCTGAATTGTTACTGGTTAACATTTTTCCTCCGTTTTTTTAAAAAACTTTTTTATTTATTTCAAT
>JBMORS010000035.1:0-2729 GCA_049319925.1 Patescibacteria group bacterium
CAGCTGCCAAAGCTTCCCAGTCTATTTGCGAAAAATTAAGTTCAGCATCTATATTAAGTTCGGGTGATAAATCCTGATTTTTTAAATGATCAGCCGCGGCTTGTTTTAAATCTTTAAGAAAATTTTCCAAATCACTTTTTAACAAACTTAAACCAGCTGCTTCCTTGTGACCACCGTAACCCAACAAATATTTTTTTAAATTAGTAAAAGATTTAGCTAAATCAAAATCACCCACACCACTACGTCCTGAGCCAGCTATTTTGCCATTATTGTCACATAACACCAGGGCCGGTCGATTGTAATATTGTACCAACTTGCCAGCTACCAAACCAACCATGCCTAATTGCCAATCTGCTTTATAAACCTGAATTAAATAATCATCAGAGGTCTCACCTATCTGTTTTTTAGCTTCATTAAACATCTCGTCGGTTAATTTTTGGCGCTGACTATTAGTTAAAGAAATTGATTTAGCTAGCTCACCAGCCTCTTGTTCATTATTAGACATTAACAAAGCCAAAGCCGTATTAGCGTGATCTAATCGGCCAGCAGCATTTAAACGCGGCGCAATCTGAAAAGATACTGTTTGAGCGTTAAACTTAAGCAGATTTATATTGGCCTCGGTAATTAATTTTTGTAAACCCAAACGTCTGGTTTTTTTAAGAACCGTTAATCCATAACTCACCAAAGTCCTGTTTTCGCCAACCAGCGGCACCATATCAGCTATGGTAGAAATAGCCACCAAATCAAGTAACCACTTTTCCCAAGCTTCAGCTGTCTTGTTGTCTAAAGGACAACCATCATAACGCAACAAACCTTGAACAAATTTAAAAGCCGTGCCACCACCAGAAAGTTTTTTAAAAGGATAATTTTCCTGTTTTAAACCGCCGTGCAATATAGCTAAAGCTGGTGGTAATTTTTCTTGCGCCTGATGATGATCAGTTACTATTACTTCCAAACCTAAACTACTCGCATAAGCCACTTCCGCTACATTGGCTATGCCACAATCGCAGGTTATTATCAGGCCAGCTTGTTTGTTTTTTAAATAATTAATCGCTTCTTTGTTTAAACCGTAGCCTTCTTTTTCCCGATGCGGTATGTAATATTCGGTTTTGGCCCCCAACTTATTTAAACTATCCAACAAAATAACAGCCGCACAAACACCGTCAGCGTCGTAATCGCCGTAAACAGCAATAACTTCTTTTTTACCAATAGCCTCATAAACACGACGAACAGCTTTGTCCATATCATTAAATAAATAAGGGTCCGGCACATCCTTAAACCAATCCGGGTTCAAATACTCGTCAATTTTATCCTGCTCGGTTAATCCCCTATTCCAAAGCAATTGCAAAAGTAAACCGCTTATTTCAGGAAATCTAGCGGTTATCTCTTGGTTTATTGATTTAGCTACAATCCACTTTTTATCCAACATTGCTGTTTATATTTAATTTTCGTCTGCTGATTTATCTTTTTCGAACTTTAACTGTTCCTTTAGCTTATTTATAAGATTGCTTAATTTATAAGTTACCACTACTACCAAAATTGTTATTAATAAAGCATAAGCAAACTTAGCCCACAAGGCTGACTGGGTACCAAATATTTCTTTAAATAAACTTTGAATGGCGTCATTCCAAGCCAAGGCCGCTACCAAGCCAAAACCAGCCGTAGCTAACTGGGAAACTTTTTCTAATATTTCCAAACGTAAAGATTTTTCACTCATATTATTTAAAATTAAATAAATCTATTATGCTGTTCTCTTTTGACTTTATTAAACCATTGCCATCTAATTCTAGCTTCTTTATTTTTCCCTTGCCACTTCATAATATCATCTTCTGCGTCATAAGCTATAGCCGCCATAGCATCCGACATTAAACCAGCTTTATGAAAGGCCTGCCACCATTCCAACCAAGTAAAAAGAGAATGACAGGCTATTCCCATTTTCTTTAATTTTTTCCTGGCCTCAGAATTTTTAAATTTAGGCACATCTAACATAGTAACTATACCCGCAACCACGCCACCCTGGTCCTTTATGTGTTTTATAAAAGTTAATTTGGTATTCCCTTTAACTATAGCGTCATCAACCAAAACTACCCGCTCTCCTTTTTTTACTATTCCTTCAACCGTATACCTAGGAAAAACAGCTTTATTTTTCCGAACATAACACATTGGCAAATTAACCTCTATTGAAGCGGCAGCGGCTAAAACTAAACCCGATGTTTCACAACCAATAATTTTTTTACCACCAATTTTTTTTACCAACTTACCTATCTCTCGTCCAAGAATTTTTAAACTATCTGGATTTGAGTATATTTTTTTAACCGCCACGTAAAGCGGATAAATTACCTGGCTGACCGGCGACTTAACCGGACCTATTAAAAGTATTTCTGGTCTAGCTACCACTTTTATTAAAGATTTTTTCATAACCTAATTTAAAGATTTTAATATCTCATCCACATCTTTAAACTTATGAATATAGGCCCAAACATTTTCCTGTATGGCATTTTTATTATTCAATAAATCCAATACATCCCACCAATAATCATCTACCCATAAATTAGGCGGCTGGGCATTTTGCTTTAATAAAGATTTAATCCAACCAATAGTGGTCATAAGTTCGTCCAAGGTACCCACCTGACCCGTAAAAAATACCACTGTCGGCATAACAGTTATTATCATCTTTCTGGTTTGGTAGGAATTTATTATAGCTTTATTTATATAAGGAATTGTTTGGT
>JBMORS010000036.1:0-2718 GCA_049319925.1 Patescibacteria group bacterium
ACCTCACCAGCCTGGTTTTTTAATATAAGCTTTAATGATATTTGATAAAAATCTCTCATAAAAATATTTAATCTAAAAAGCTGTTTCTCTCCCTCTTTCCACCAACCGGCGGATTAAGAGCGGAAAATTAATTTTTCTTTAGTTTTTTATGGCGGTGAGATTTTTTAATGCGCCAATAAGCCGTTTCCGTGCCCGGCTCCCTACTCCTGCCTATTTGCCGCATTAATTTAGCTGGATATTTTTTAGCTACTTGAACCAATTTTTGTTTAATAATTTTTTCTGTATCTAGTCCCAATAAAACCGATAACTCTATAACATAAATTATAACATCGGCCAGTTCGCTTTTTATGTCTTTTATCTTCTGTTTGTTATTTTTTACTTCTGACAAACTTAAATTTTCCCACTGAAACAATTCTAAAAGCTCGGCACCCTCTATCATTATGGACTTAGCTATATCCACTGGCCGCAAATTATGCCAGTTGCGGTCTTTTAAATGTTTATAAACTCTGGTTTCCAAGTCTTTCATAAATATTACTTTCTTATTCTATCTTTTCTAAAGGGAAAACTAGTCTTAAATTCAATTATACTCTATCAGCTTTTATAGTGATATTGATTATTCTAAATTTTTATTGATTAACTTTGCAACATCTGCCAGCTCTTCATTTGGGGATTCTTTTCTAGAACCTGGCCTATAAAGAAATTTTCTTGGGTCATATTCATAAATTCCAGTATCACCTTTTTGTCTAGGAACTATATGGATATGGAGATGATCAATAGCTTGTCCAGCTGTTTCTCCTTCATTCCAAGCAATATTAAATCCTTCCGCACCCAAAGATTTTATCATTGCCTCCTTCAATTTGATAATAAAATTCTTTAAGGCCACTATCTCCTCATCGGATAATTCATTAATTTTAGATAAATGCCTAGTGGGACAAACTAAGGTGTGGCCAGGAGTTATAGGAATATTTGTAGGAAAAGCCATTACTAAATCGTCTTTATAAATAATCCTGACGCTAATATTTTTAGTATCACAAAATGAACAATTCATATATTTTTTTTAGACCCCATGACATTTTTTCGGCTTTTTGACATTACCGAAGAAATTTTGCTTTTAATATCTGTAGTGCATTCTCCCATAAATCATCGTAATCCATGCTTTTTGAGATGAATTCGGTTGTTCCATCTTTTTTTATCCCATGAATTTCCAGATTGCGTCGTATGAGAGCCGTATCATGCTGAAGAGCCAGTAAAACCGCCTCCTCTTTTGCATTTTGTCGTTGTTCTTCAGTCATATTATTTTCCATGACACTTCTTATACTTCTTACCGCTACCGCAAGGACAAGGATCGTTACGGCCGACTTTATGCCCCTCACCATCGCGCGGTTTATCAACTACTGCCTGACTTTTATTGGTCAAAGCTGTGGCAAAAACGCTTTTAGATTCGGCCATGGTTTTAGCCGGACCTTGCTCCTGTAAATTTTGTTTAGGAGTCGCAGCTTGTTCTTTAGCCAAATTTTGTATTAAACCGGTTTTAAAAATATTATAAACCACTTCATCCTGTATTGCAGCCAAAAGCTCCTTAAACATCTTGTAAGCCTGGCGTTTATATTCCACCAACGGATCGCGTTGACCATAACCCTGCAGGCCAATACTGCCCCGCAGATAATCCATAGAAGTTAAATGCTGAACCCATAATCTATCAATAGCCCTAAGCAATAAAGTCTTTTCGGCTTCGCGCATTATTGATTGGCTGTTGGTTACATTTAAACTAGCTGCCCTAATTTGCAAATCTTTTTCTAAATCGTTATAACGTTCCTTGGCCAATCCAATCAAATAATCTATCAAACTGTCCCTAGCCGCCACTTCGGGCGTGGCTTTATTGGTCTGAGGTTTTATATCGTCTAACTTTTTTCTGACTTCTTGGCTAATTGGAAAAACAGAATTGATTGTTTCGTAAATCTCTTTTAAGTTCCAATCTTCCGCCTTTTCCATGGCGGTATGAAAAGCCACTACTTCGTTTATTTCTTTACTTATCATCTCCACGGCTAAATCCTTTAACTTTTCCGGATTACTTTCGGACGATTGCAAAATATCGCGCCGTTTCTTGTAAATAGCTTCTCGTTGTTTATTAAGCACATCATCATACTCCACTAAGTGTTTGCGGATATCAAAGTTATGACCTTCCACTTTTTTCTGAGCTGTTTCAATGGACTTAGCCACCATTTTATTTTCTATCGGCACATCATCCGGCAAGCCTAATTTTTGCATAACCTTGCTTACTCGATCCGAACCGAAAATTCTCATTAAATCATCTTCCAAAGAAACATAAAACAAAGTGGAGCCCGGATCGCCTTGTCGGCCGCCGCGACCACGCAACTGGTTATCTATACGCCTGGATTCGTGACGTTCTGTACCAATAACATGCAACCCGCCTAAACTTTTAACCTCGGCGGCTTCAGCCAAATCAGCCGGACTGCCGCCCAAAATTATATCCACGCCTCGACCAGCCATATTAGTAGCCAAAGTGACACTTCCCTTGCGGCCGGCCTGAGCAATAATACTAGCTTCACGAGCGTGGTTTTTGGCATTCAAAATTTCGTGCGGCACCCCGGCCTGAGTTAACAACTCAGACAGTAGTTCGTTTTTGGCAATTGATATAGTGCCCAATAAAACCGGCTGACCTTTTTGGTAACGCTCTTTTACTTCCTGCACCACAGC
>JBMORS010000037.1:0-2692 GCA_049319925.1 Patescibacteria group bacterium
AATTTGAGGCACGGTTAGGCCCCAAAACACATCTCCTTCTCCATATTCACCTAAACCAGTTTTAAAAAACCTCTGTAAAACCCGGGCTTTAGCCGGACTAGCCTGTTTTTTAAAATTAGCAATAATTTCCCTGACCAATAAACTATTCATCTTAATCTGCGGCGATAAAATGTTTAACTAACTGTACAATTATGTCTTTTTGTTTAGGTTGACTGTTAGCCACCAATAAAGCCAGAGCCACCAAAGTATTATCGTTTATTTTTCTTTCACCTTTTTTGTTAAGTAAATAATTATTTCTAGCTAAATATATTATTAATAAAAAAGCTGCGATTCTTTTATTGCCATCCACAAAAGGATGATCTTTAATTATTAAATAAAAAAGATGAGCCGCCTTGTCTTCTAAACTAGTATAAAGCTCACGGCCGCCATAAGTTTGATTTACGGCCGCCAGAATACCAACCAAAGAACTGCTTTTGTCCAAACCGAATAACTCACTGGCCTGTTTTTTATCAGTCAGCTGACTTTTTAGTTCGTTAATGGCAGCCAAAGCATGGTCATAAGACAATTGATATTTAACATTAACCAGCCCTTTACCTAAACCAGGTAATTCACCTTGATCGTAAGCGTTAAGCAATAACCAGGATTGAGTATAATCCGTTATCACCTGCAGTAAACCTACAGCCTCGTCCCTGTCTAAATAGCGACCCAGTAAAGTATTTTGTAAAACATTAACGGCTTGCTCTAATTTTTTAAAACTTAAACTAGTCTTATCCTTTAAACGATTCTGGTTGATAGTAAAACCTTGCACCAAATGATCTTTTAGCACCTTACTAGCCCAAACACGAAATCTGGTACCTTGTTTAGATTTAACTCGATAACCAACAGAAATAATTACATCTAGATTATAATATTCCAAAAAACGCACAATCTTTCTAGCGCCCTCTGTCTGAACTGTCCGGAATTTCCGGACGGTTGCCCTTTTGTTAAGCTCTTTCTCCCTATAAATATTAAGAATGTGTTCGGAAATAGTTCGTTTATTCTTAACAAATAATTGGCTTAACTGAGCCTGAGTCAACCAAACAGTGTCTTTGTTTAAACGGACTTCTAAAGAAGAAATCTTACCTGCTGGTTGATAGATAATGACTTCACCCCGATTGTCTATTGACTTGTCATTTTTGCTATTAGCCATAAATATTTTTATACCTTACAACCATTTTTTTCTTTTAAAATAAACCAACATAAAACCAGCCACCAAAATAATTACCAGCCAAATACCTGGATATCCATAAGGCGAACTAAGTTCCGGCATGTACTTAAAATTCATACCATAAACACCCACAATAAAAGTTAAAGGTATAAAAATAGTGGCAATAATAGTAAGAACCTTCATTACTTCATTCAAACGATTGCTAACGCTAGATAAATAAACGTCCAACATACCCAAAACCATGTCGCGATAAGTTTCTACAGAATCCATTACTTGAATAGTGTGATCATATAATTCCCTTAAATAAGGCTTGGTATGCTTTTGAATTAAAACCGAATCCGACCTTTCTAAAGCCGACACTGCCTCCCGTAAAGGCCAGACCGCTTTGCGTAATAATATTAGTTGCCGCCTAAGATCATGAACAATCCTAACTGTACCAGGCAAAGGCTTATCCACTATTTTATTTTCCAAATTTTCAATTTGTCCGCCTATCTTTTCCAAAATTAAAAAATAATTATCCACCACGGCATCAGTTAACGCATAAGCTAAATAATCAACACCACTCTTACGCAAACGACTATCGTTTGTTAATAAAATAGTGCGTAAATTTTCAAAAACGTCCTGGGGATTATCTTGAAAAGAAACTACATAGTTTTTACCCAATATTAAACTTACTTGCTCAGCTGAAATTTTTTTACTATCAACGTTATAAAAAACCATTTTAAAGGTCAAAAATAAATAATCGCCATAATCTTCCAATTTGGGTCTTTGTTGGGAATTACCAATCGACTCGGTTACTAAATGATGCCAGCCGAATTGCTTTGATAAGTCATCAAGTACCACACGATTACTGCCATCTACAACGTCCAGCCAAATCAAATTGGATTTTTGTAACCGAGACTTTAAATCGGGTAATGTTTTTTCCTGAAGCTGCTGACAATCATCTTTGTTATATTCAAAAATTCTAAAAACCGTCTGCTTGGGTAAGGAATTATTTAAATTAGTCATAAAAGTGAACTAAATTTTATTTAAAAAAGGATTATGTCCGTTAAAAACTATCAAAGAAATCTGATTATTTATTATATCTTCCGGCACACTGTATTTTAAACTATATAAATGGCCGATAGCGCAAAACTTAGCTTGACTGTAATCAAACCCCAAGGCACTGCTAGCCTTACGAACCGCCTGTTCAGTCGGACCTTCCACTTCCACAAACGGTTCTAACCAAGGCCATTCGTCTATGGTTATTTCGGTATCAAATAATTTCCATAACTCCCGCTTTGATTCCTGATAAGCCTTTTTGAGACAACCAATAGCCGTTAACAATTCCACCGCTTTATCAAAATCCGATATTTGTAAACAAATTTCTTTTTGATCTTCTATTCTACCGTTTTTTACTTGCTTGTAACTTAAAGTAATTTTATCAGCCTCATCTCTTACCCTTAACCAAGCACCTAATTTGGTTTGACCTGATGGCAAGTTAAA
>JBMORS010000038.1:0-2688 GCA_049319925.1 Patescibacteria group bacterium
CCGGACCTTATCTTCTAGAGCAGTGTCTTCTTCGTTGCCGGCATTGACCGGTAATATATACATTAGTTCGTAGTGCTTCATAGGTTGTTCTTAATTAAAAATAAAAAACGCTTAAGTTTTTTGTGCCCTAACCAGTAAAACCCCTTGAACCGATTAGGACCCCTAAAATTAAGGGGTACGGAGCGCTAAACTTAGTAAGCGCTTTAAGTAAAAAGATAATAACATAGCGCTTGTTTTTTGGCAAGAGTAGACACAAGAATGAAACCTAAGATTTATGATTTTTAAGTTTAAATTATAATGCTATACTTAGTTTATCATGTCTAAGCATATTTTTATTTTAGGCCGCGAGCCGCAGTTAAGTTTGGCGGAAATAAATAGCCAACTTATGGCTACTGGGCAGATGGTCGATTGGTTAGCAGTGGAGAAATCGCATGTTATGTTGTCGGCGAATTTATCAGATGTTTTTTTTGATCAATTAGCCGGTTCAGTTAAACAGGCTGATTATATAGATAAATTGCCCCAAGAACCTTTGGCGATTAAGGAGGTTTTAAAAAGTTTTTTAAGCAAATCAGGCAATCCCAGTTATATTTTTGGCTTTAGTTGGTATGGCCGTAGGCCGCCCCGTTGGTTAAAGGGGGTAGGGCTTGATTTAAAAAAATATTTTAAAAATCAGGGCCATCGAGCTCGCTTGGTAGTCTCTCGGGATAATGATTTGTCTTCGGTAGTAGTAGATAAGAATAAGTTATTGCCGCCTCATGGCTTTGACTTTGTTTTTTTACCTCAATCAGACGGCAGTTTGTTATTGGGTCGTACTGTTAAAGTTCAGGATTTTGCCGCTTGGTCCAGGCGAGATTACGGCCGGCCAGCTCGTCAGGCTAAGGTAGGTATGTTGCCGCCTAAATTAGCCAGATTAATGATTAATTTGACGGCCGCTGATAAAAACGAACCTTTGCTTGATCCTTTTTGCGGTTCAGGTACTGTATTGCAGGAGGCAGCTGGTTTGGGTTATATAAATTTATGGGGATCAGATATAGATAAAAGAGGCATAGACAGAACAAGTGCTAATTTGAGTTGGTTAAAAAAAGAATTACCAAGCAACTCATTTATTTGGAATTTACAGGCGATTGATGTCCGGCAGTTAACCAAATTTACCGCTCAGCAGACTTTTGCCGCCATAGTGACCGAGCCATATTTAGGACCGCCTTTGCGCGACCAGGAGTCGGCCGCTGATTTGGAATCAATTCAAAAAGAACTTGGTCAGTTTTATGGTCAGGTTTTAAAAATTCTCTACACTGTTTTAAAACCAGATGGTCGGTTAGTTATGGTTTGGCCGGCTTGGCGACTTAGTCAAGAGCAATATTTATTTTTAAATTTGGTTGATAAAATTAAAGAAACTGGTTTTAGGGTGGTTAATTTATTGCCGACCAAGGCTCCGTCTACTTGGTTGACTGGTCGCGGTTCTTTTCTTTATCAACGGCCAGATCAAAAAGTGGCTAGGGAAATATGGGTTTTAGAGAAAAATTTAAAAAAGAATTGCGATTCATAATAAGTAAGGGCAAAAAGTTAGTAGTTAGAAGGAATATAATTATACTCTTATTTAAATCATATTATCGTTACAATATTCCTTAATTCATAATTCTTAATTCTCAATTCTAATTAATTTTACTTTTAGCCCTCCTTTTGCTACACTTAATCAAAGTGAATAGAAGAGTCCTAATTCGGGGATTCTTTTTTGCTTATTTAAAGGCATAAATTATATGATTTTTTATAAGAATAAGCTAAATATTGAATTGATAGATTTACACATCCATATTGGTGGCGCTGTGGCGCCACATATTATGTGGGAGCTGGCTCATCAACAAGGTTTAAAATTGCCAGCTAAGAATTATTGGGATTTTTGGAAACTTATTACAGCTACTACCGATAGTGTGCAAAGTTTAGACGATTATGTGGGCATAATGCATCAGTGGACAGAAAAAATACAATCCAGTCCAGTGGCTATGGAGCGTTGTGTTTATGCTATTATCGCCAAGGAATATCGTTCTTCCAATATTAATCAGATTGAACTTAGGTTTAATCCCATGAAACGGAATAACGGCGGGCAAATGGATTTAGACCATATTATCCAATCTAGTCTCAATGGTATGTATCGGGCTAGTTTGGATTTTGGCGTTAAGGCTGGTTTAATGTTTTGTTTGGCCAGAGAATTTCCTTTTGAACTTAATGAGATAATAGTTAAAAAAGCTCTTAAGTATCAAAAGTGGGGAGTGATTGGCATAGATATAGCTGGTCCGGAGAAAAGAACTTTTGAGCAGGAGCCGGATTTTAAAAAATACATAGAACTTTTTAACACTGCTAAACAAGCCGGACTTGGTATAACCGTTCATACTGGCGAAACCGACGCTACTGGCCCCGACAGCGTGCGTCAAGTACTTAGGGACATTAAGCCGCATCGTATTGGCCATGGTATTCAGGCGGCTAAGGATGAAGGTTTATTAAAAGAGCTGGCCGCCGCTGGCACTGTTTTGGAATTATGTCCGTCTTCTAATTTACAAACTAGGGCTATAAAAGATTGGGTGGAATTTAAGGAAATTGTGTCTAAGTTTAAACAGGCTGGCGTAAAATATACTATCAATACAGATGGTCCTTATTTGCTTAACAGTAATATGAAAAAAGAAATAGAAATAA
>JBMORS010000039.1:0-2684 GCA_049319925.1 Patescibacteria group bacterium
CCAGCCACAAAAGTAACCAGGCAATAAATTCACCACGACCAATATCGTGATTGGTATATTTAATATACAAACGTCTGATAGCCAGAACAACCAGCAGTAATAAAATAATTTGTATTAAAGTCATAAATTAACGAAGTAATTTTCCTAAAAATAAATCTTTAACTATGCGCAAGGCAGGCCAACGGCCTTGCTTGCTGTTTTGCCGGCTGTAATTGGTGTAGCGAACAGTTACTGGCGCTTCTATAAAATTCAACTTTAATCTTTTTATTTCATCTATCAGTTCTGAACTAAAAGCCATCCTATCCTGCCTTAATACCATTTGTTGCCAAGCCCCTGACCTAAAAAGTCTTAGGCCATTATGAGCATCTGTTAACTTTAAACCCGATACCAGCCAGGTAAAAACTATGGCCAGTTTAAGGGTTAAACGTCGCAACAAAGGCAAACCAATTACTTGACCCTTAAATCTGGAACCCAACACCACTTGGCAATTATTATTCTCTAAAGCTGTCATCAGACTTGGTATATCTTTAGGTTCAAACTGCCCGTCGGCGTCAAAATGAAGTATAGTGGTCGCGCCTTGATTAACAGCCCAATCCGACCCGGTTTTTAAAGCCGCACCATAACCGCGATTAATAACGTGCCTCAATACCAAGGCGCCAGCCAACAAAGCTTGATCCGCTGTGCCATCAACCGAACCATCATCTACTACTATTATCCTAGCAGCATAAGGCTTAAGACCTTCTATAACCCGGGCAATTGATTGGCTTTCATTATAAGCTGGTATTACTATATCTGGTTTCATTTTTTATTAAGTGATTTTTTAAACCATAATAAAGTGCGGCGTAAACCTTCAGTCAACGGCACCTCGGCCTTAAAACCAAGTTCGCGCCGGGCCTTATCAGGCTTTAAACAGCTATCCTTTATATCACCCTCGCGAGGCGGAACATATTTAACTTTCGGTACTTGGCCAATTACCTCACCCAATCCCTGTATTAACTGTAATAAACTAGTCGGTCGACCAGTAGCCAAATTATAAATACCTTGCCCCTTAAGCAAGGCTTGGCTAATGCCTTTAGCCACATCTTCCACATAAATAAAATCCCTAGTCTGAAAACCCCGGCCTTGAATATTAAGTACCTGACTTTTTAACAAACTTTCGGAAAAAACTGCCACCACGCCGCCTTCACCGGCCGCCTTTTGTCTGGGGCCGTAAACATTAGACAGCCTGACTACTACTGTCGGCCAATTTAAATCGGCCTTAAAATAATTTAAAAAATTTTCTACCGTCAGCTTGCTAAAAGAATATGGATTAAGCGGTTTAAGCGGCGCTAATTCATCCGTTGGTAAATCAACTCCATCGCCGTAAACTCCAGCCGTAGAAACAAACAAAAAATTTTTCAACTTTAAAGACTGACAGGCTTTTATTAAATTAAGTGAACCGCTGATATTTATATCGGCATCCAGCGCCGGCTCTTTAACCGATTTAGGAGCGCTTACCTGAGCCGCCAAATGACAAACATAATCCGGTTTTATTTTTTTTATTAAATCTCCCAATTTAGAAGAACGTATATCCATTTTTTTAAAAATCGCCGCCTTAGGCAAATTACTTTTCCGACCACTGGACAAATCATCCACCACTACCACTTCGAACTTATTCCTAATAAGTTCTTCTGTTAAATGCGAACCAATAAAACCGGCGCCACCGGTTACTAAAACTTTAACCATCTTATTTGCCCTTTTTAGATAAATACTTTTTTAAGATATTAACCTTATCTAATTTTTCCCAGGTAAAATTTTTATCCAACCGGCCAAAGTGTCCATAAACAGCCGTCTGACTGAAAATCGGTCGCTGCAAACGTAAAGTTTTAATAATTTGTCTGGGCTCTATTGGAAAATGTTTTTTAACTATCTGAGCCAATTGCTGGTCCGATTTAAGTCCGCTGCCAAAACTATTAACCGCCACATTCAAAGGTTCAGATTTGCCGATTACGTAAGATAGCTGCACTTCGCATTCCTTAGCCAAACCGCTAGCTACTAAATTTTTGGCTATATAACGAGCGGCGTAAGCGGCTGCTCTATCCACTTTAGTAGCATCTTTGCCAGAAAAACAACCACCGCCCTGTCTAGCGTAACCACCATAACTATCCACCATTATTTTTCGACCGGTAAGTCCGGTATCAGCTTCCGGCCCACCGCTAACAAACCGACCAGTAACATTTATATAAACTTTGGTAGTCGGTTTTAAATAGCGACCAGTTACCGGCTTAATCACTTTATCTAAAATATCTTTTTTTAATTTAGTCAGACTAACTTCGGGATTATGCTGAGCCGCCACCACCACGTTTACCAAACCAACCGGCTGACCCTTATGGTATTCCACGGTTACAGCTGTTTTACCGTCTGGCCGTAAATAAGGCAAAATTTTATCGCGCCTAACCTTGGCTAAACGCTCAGCTAAATTATGAGCTAAAACAATGGGTAAGGGCATGTAATTTTTGGTCTCCTGGCAGGCATAACCAAACATTATACCCTGATCACCAGCGCCTTTGGTTTGTTGCTTTTTTACCACGCCGCGGGCAATATCCCGGCTTTGCTCATGAAGAGAAACCAACACGCCAATATCATCGGCCGCTGCCCCATAAGCCGGATTGGTATAACCGACTCTACGCAAAACCTGCCTGACT
>JBMORS010000040.1:0-2684 GCA_049319925.1 Patescibacteria group bacterium
ATTGTTTTCGGTATCAATCGCTTTATATTATAAAAAGCAGCCTTTGGTCGGTGTTGTTTATGTGCCTTATTTAAAAGAACTTTATACTGCCCTTAGGGGTAAGGGGGCTTTTTTGAACGGTCGACGGCTTAAAGTATCAAACACTAGCGATATTAAAAAATCTTTTTTAACTTATTGCCATGGCTCCGAAAGCAAGCATGTTAAACAAGCGGTGGAACTTTATAAATATTTTAAATTAAACAGTATTGATATGAGGCAGTTGGGTAGCGCGGCCGTGGAATTAGCTTGGGTGGCCGGCGGGCGAGTGGAAAGTTTGGTAATTCCTGGTTGTAAACCCTGGGACGCGGCGGCTGGTATTTTGCTGGTTAAAGAAGCTGGTGGGCGAGTAACAGATTTTAATAATAAAGATTGGTCTATTTATGGCCAGGCGGGTAAAATTTTGCCCAATATTGATTTGTTAGCCACTAACGGCCGGATTCATAAGAAAATTTTAAGTAAACTTTAAAGGTATTATGCGTCAAGAATATAGAAAAGATTTTTTACAAAGCATTCTTGATAATTACCATAGCTTAGGTAAAATAAAGAATTTTTTTCTTTATACTTCGGGTTACGAAAATTCCAATTACTATACGGAGACTGATAGTGGTAAATTTGTAATTAAAATTTTTGAAGGTATAGACATTAACCCTGAGAATATATTATTTGAATCGGAGGTGATGGATTATTGTTCTAAAGCGGGATTAAAAACGCCTTATCTAATAAGGAATTCTAAAAATAAATTAGAAACAGTGGTTGTTGGCAAGTACTCTGTGGTTATGGATTATATATCGGGAGATAATATGAGAGAAAAAGTTTTAACAGATGATTTAGTTTCTTCCGCCGCTGAGCAGGCTGGCAGAATGGATTTACTTTTAAAGAAATTCATTGACGGAAGCAAAACTCGACAGAATTATGAATGGGATTTAAAAAATACCCTTATACTTAAGGAATATTTGAAATATTTACCAACTGATTTTGATAAGAGTATTTTTACCGCTATATTGGAGGATTTTAAAAAATATCAAAATAGATTTATCAGTTTGCCGACCGGCTTAATACATAATGATATAGTTCCCCATAATTGGTTGGTAGAAAATGGCGATTTACAGGCTATTATAGATTTTTCCGATATGGCTTTTAGTCCTTATATTCAAAATTTGGCCGTCAGTCTTCATTTAATTTCTTTTTGTTATAATTGGAATCCCAATCAAGCCAGATTATTTTTGGAAAATTATAAAGTCTTTAATCCTTTATCAAAGGAAGAGCTGGGTTTGTTATATGATTTAATCAAGGCTCGCTTTTTGTCTTTTGTTGTTGAGTTTAATAGATGGAACGTGATTTATAATGTTGATAAACATCGGCAAAAAACTGTACTAGATCACTATGAATTTTTAAAAAGATTTATTGATTATGGTCAAGATAACTTTAATAAAAAGGTATTAGGTTAATAATAAAATGAATTACCATTTGCCAGTTATCGAACAAATTAAAGCCATTAAAACTGAAGCGGAAATAAATAATATTATTAAAGCTCAAAGAATTAGTGAAAAGGTTTTAACCGAGGCAGTTAAAAAATTAAAGGTTGGCCTAACAGAAATTGGTTTAGCTAAATTTATTGTTAGTCGTTTTAAATATTATCAAGTTAAGGCTTTAGCTTTTGAGCCGATTGTGGCTTTTGGTAAAAATACGGCTAATATTCATCATGAGTCTGGTCGAACTAAATTAAAATTAGGGGATTTGGTAATGTTAGATTTCGGCGCTACAGTAAAGGGTTATTGTTCAGATATGACTAGAACTTATATATTTAGCCAGCCGACCACTAAACAGAAAAAGGTTTACCAAACAGTACTTAAGGCTCAGGAATTATCGGTAAGGCTTTTAAGTAAGGGTGTTAGACGGGCAGTTAAAATTGACGAAGCAGCTAGATGTTTTATTGTAAAAAGATTTGGCGCCAATAGTTTTAATCATGGTTTGGGGCATGGTTTGGGCACGGTTATACATGAATGGCCCAGTTTAAAGCCGGGTAGCCCGGATATTTTAAAGTATGGTATGGTTATAACCTTGGAGCCCGGTGTTTATTTACCAGGTTGGGGCGGAGTAAGGATAGAAGATATGATAGTGGTTGGTAAACGAGGTATAAAAAATTTGACGTTAGCGCCTAAAGATTTTAAAGATATAATTTTACAGCCTTAGAATTTTTATGTTATTAAAAGTTAAAGTTATTGCTAATTCACATAGACCGGGATTGGTAAAAATAGAAGACGGTATTTTACATATTAAGCTAGCGGCGGCGCCGATTGATGGCAAAGCCAATGAGGAGCTGTGTGATACATTGTCTAGAGTGTTAAAAGTACCTAAAACTAGTGTAGTTATAAAGCGTGGCCAGGGCGCCAGAATAAAATATTTAGAGATTTTAGGATTTGACGACAGCCATATTTTTGCTATACTAAGTCAGCGCTTAAGCAGTGCAAAAAAGTTGCGAGAGTAATTTAGATAATATTGTGAATTTTAAACGGAGCGTGCGGGAGTAGTTCAGCTTGTCCTCCTAACTTTTCTAAAATGTGGTACGTTTATATTCTAGAAAGTATTAAAGATAAGGATAAATACGTAGGTTTAACAAATGACTTGCGCAGGCGATTGGATTT
>JBMORS010000041.1:0-2641 GCA_049319925.1 Patescibacteria group bacterium
TTTTTATGCCTATTTTTTCTAAAAAATTATAGAAATTTATGTCGCCAATTTGTGTATAATAATATATTTTATTCTTATTTGAGCCACTGTTCTTTAGTCCAATTTTATTATTTATTAAGAGAATTTTTTTGAAGTAGCCTATTAATTGTTTGTCTTTAGATGTGAAAATAATGTGTCGGCCGTCTTTTGATAGACTGCCATCAGTGGCGATTAATCCTATAATGTAGGCAAAGTCAGTTGACCATGAAGTATTTATCTTTTTAAGAGGTTTCATTTGGTTATTATACCTCAAGGTATAAGCGTATGCCAAATTTATTACTGTAAGTTACTTTTATTAAATAACGCCGCCTCATTTATTGAGTACGGCATTATTTATTAAGTTAATGTGTATAATTAAATCTCTTTCAGCTTTTTTTTATAGTTTCTTAAATAAAATAACTTGGCCCGGTTAGTTTTGAATGTTTTTACCACTTCAATGTCAGCAATAGTCGGCAAATGTAAAGGAAAAATTCTTTCTACGCCTATGCCATGGGAAACTTTCCTGACAGTTATAGTAGAATTAGGCCCTAGACCACCACGGCGACTTAGTACTAATCCTTCAAATACCTGAATACGTTCTTTTTCTTCTCCCTTGGCGTTAAGTTCCTTTATTTTTTGATGGATTTTGACTAGTTGCCCGGCTTTAATAGCTGTAAAAGTTTTTTCTTTAGTGGCAGCCTGGCTGGTTGTTTGGTCGGTTGTCTGTTCGGACATAGCAAAAAATAATTAAAAATTTATATAATTAAGCTTAATAATAGTAGCAGTTTTTAGCTTAACTGTCAATGGTTAAATCAATATGCTTCTTTATAATGTTTTTAACCTGGCTAACAGTTTGATCAAGTTGGCCTAATCGATTAATAATCAAGTATTGGTAGTTGGTTTTTTTAGTCAGTTCTTGTTGGGCTTCTTGCCAACGGCTTTGTTTTTGTTCTTTGGTCATTTTATTAGAGGCGAAAATACGCCGCTTTACTTCTTTTTTAGATTCAGCTGTTATGAAAATTAGTATAGTGTCTGGCAGTTGAGTTTTTATTTGGGCTGCTCCTTGAACATCTATTTGTAGAATTACATTTTTATTTTTGGCCAAAGCTTGCTGTACAGGTTGTTTGGGTGTCCCAAAATAGGCTTGTCTGACCGTAGCCCATTCTAAAAATTTTTGTTGCTTAATCATTTTTTCAAAAACAGCCGGTGTAACAAAATTGTAGGCTTGGCCGTTTTTTTCTCCCGGCCGCTTGGGACGCGTAGTATAAGTTATGATGTGAACTAATCTTAAGGTTTTATCTTTCCACAATGACCGCACTACGGAATCTTTACCGATTTGAGAAGGGCCGGATACAATAAATAATTGGCCTAGTGTCATGATAGTTGATTAAGAAAATTTTGAAGTTCTTTAGGCAGAGGGCAATTAAAAGTTTGCCAGTCGCCTAGTAAATCTCTAAAACCAAGTTTGGCAGAGTGTAAGAAAAGCCTACCAGGACTGCTTTTAAAACTCAAGTTTTTCGGTCGGTAGACAGTATCGCCTACTAAAGGATGTCCATAAGCATTAAAGTGGGTTCTTATTTGATGAGTTCGTCCGGTAGTTATCTTAACATTAACCAAACAGAC
This sequence comes from Patescibacteria group bacterium, assembly GCA_049319925.1. Classification (GTDB taxonomy): domain Bacteria; phylum Patescibacteriota; class Patescibacteriia; order Veblenbacterales; family UBA10138; genus JAHITT01. Next base: position 1,642 of record JBMORS010000041.1, read on the forward strand.
CGCTTGATATTGTTTAATAACAGTAAAGTTGGTAAGGGCGTTTTTACTGTCCGGTTGATTAGGGTTATGAGCGGCCATTTTTGTTCGATTATTTTTAGAACGACTAATGGAAAAATTTATACTGCCAGAGGGTTGGTGGACTTGGCCAATTACTAAGGCTAGATATTCTTTATCTATCAACCTATTCTGGAAAGCGGTTTTTAAATGTGCGAACATAGCCTGATTTTTGGCTATTACCATTAAACCCGAGGCTTCTTTGTCTAATCTATGTACAATACCGGGTCTTAATTTGTCTTCACCAACATTAATTATTTCTGGATAGCTGTTAATTAAGCCTTCAATTAGAGTTGGTTCGGTAATGCCGGCCGCCGGATGCACTATCAGACCAGCTGGTTTGTTAATTATTAAATAATCAGCTGTATCTTTGATTAGTTGCCATTTAACTTGATTGGTTGGTTTTAAGGTCGGACTAGGTTTGGTTGTTAAATTAGGGTGATTTATTAGATCATTGTTTTTTAACCAATGGTGAGGTGTAACTTTTTTATTATTAACAGTTATCAGACCTTGTTTTATGTTTTGTTGTATTTGTTGCCTTGAGAAATTAGGCAGTTGTTTAACTAAAAATTTATCTAGTCGGGTTGGTTCGGTTAAGGTGGAAACTTTTATAGCGGGCATAAAGTGAATAGTATGAGGAATTAAGAATAAACCTTAACATTTTTATGATTCAATATTATTTTTTAAGTATTCAATTGCTTCGGCTTCGGTTTTTACTAGGCCATTAACTTGGGCTTCTTCTAGAATTTTTAGCAATTGGCCTATTTTTGGGCCAGGTTCCATGTTAAAGTTTGTCATTATGGCCTCTCCGTTTAGCAACAACTTTAAGCCATCTTGAGGCAGAGCTGACTTAACTTCATTTATTTTCGTAAGCAAGATATCAAAACCATCTAGTAATCTTAAGTTGTTTTGTGGTCGAGTGGCCCAGATGTCCGCGAATAGCAGT
>JBMORS010000042.1:0-2629 GCA_049319925.1 Patescibacteria group bacterium
ATAAATAAATGCTAAAAGCGATTATTTTTGATTTGAACGGCGTTTTTATAATCAGCCCCAAGCTAAGCGATCGGGTAAAGCAGGATTTTGGTTTAGACACTCAAGAATTTTTGCCAGCCTTATTCAATATTATGGATCAAGTACGCTTGCCTGGCGCCCAACCGGCTTTTACTTATTGGCAACCTTATTTGCAAAAATGGCATATTAATTTAAGTGAATCAGAATTTTGGGATTACTGGTTTAAGGGTGAAGCGCCAAATCAGCCTATGATTGATTTGGCTAAAAAACTCAGGCAGCAGGGTTTAAAAATTATTATCCTGTCTAATAATTTTAAAGAACGAGCCGAGTATTATGAGTCTTACCCTTGGCTTAATGAGATAGCCGACAAAATTTATTTTTCCTGGCAAACCGGTTTAGTAAAGCCCAATATTAAGGCTTGGCAGCTGGTTTTAACCGACCATAATCTTAAAGCCGAAGACTGCCTATACTTTGACGATCAGGCTAAAAATTTGGCCGCCGCCCAGTCTTTGGGTATACCTAATTTCCATTTTACTAACGCCGCTAATACCCATAGCATTATCCAGCAGCATTTAAAATAAATGCTATAATAAAATCATGTTTACACCTAAATTACTTAGAGCCATAAACAAATCAGCCGCCTTGCACTTGGGACAAATTCGCAAAGCTGGCGGCGGGCCTTACATTACCCATCCTTTTGCCGTGGCTTGGATAGTTTCGGAATACAATAAAAACGAAGACGTGCTTTGCGCCGCTTTACTACATGATGTTTTAGAAGATATACCCAATTACAGTTATCAAGATCTAAGTAATGATTTTGGCCCCGAAGTGGCTGACTTGGTAAAAAATTTAACAGAGGATAAAACCGAACCAGATTGGCTAAAACGCAAAACTAACCATTTAAACAATCTAAAAAACGCTTCCGGCGAAGTTTTGTTAATTAGTTTGGCTGATAAACTGCACAACATTTGGTCTATGCGAGAATCCTACCAAATGTATGGTGAAAAAATGTGGCAAATGTTTAATTCGCCGTCTGATAAAAAATTGTGGTATTACGAAGAAGTTTTAAAATTGGCTGCCACTAAATTAAACAGCTCTATAATCCAAGAACTTAATAAAAGTTTAAATTCTTTAAAAGATTTAACTGGTAAATAATCATGCCAAAACTTTTTTCTACAACCAATTTAATAATATTATTAATAATTCTGGGTGGGGGATATGGATTGTTTAAAGGATTAACTTATACATCCATCAGCGACATTCAAACAGCCAAGCTAGATTTATCTAAACCGGGCAATCAAGACCAAACCAATCAAATTCAACCATCAATAGATAAACCACCATTAGAAGGGCCTAATCAGCAACCAAATTACACGCCACCGCCTATACCACAAATCGGTGCTGACCAGCAACCAGCTAATCAACCGCCAATAGATAATAAAGCCCCCACTAATACCGGATCTTTAATTAGCCGCTGGCAAAGCAACAGCGATGATAAATATCAAATTGATTACCGGGCCGACAATACAGTGGAAGAATTTTATAATAATGAGTCTAAGGGTAGTGGCACTTGGGAATATGTAAAACCCGAAGAAGCTAAAGCCGGACCTAGTACGCAAATTCTGCGTGTAAAACTTAACGGCCAAACTTATGATTATCAAATTATAAATCTATCAACTGCTAATTTGTCCTATGTTTACAGCGCCAAGGGCGAAATTTTAAGCTTTAAACGACTAGCAGAATAAAATTAAAATTATAATAAATCTTAAATTCTAAATCCTAAATCTCAAATAATACCCAAATCACAATTGTTTTAAATTTTTAGGATTTAAATTTTAGGATTTGGAAATTTATTTTACTAATCTATGTCCAAATATTACAATCCGCAAAAATCCAGCAAATACTGCTACAACCCTAAATCAGGCGAGCCTTTTCGTTTAAGCCGCAGCAAGATTGATTTATTTTTAAATTGTCCCAGATGTTTTTATTTAGACAGGCGATTAGGTATTAGCCAGCCGCCTGGTTATCCTTTTGCTTTAAACTCGGCTGTGGATACTTTGCTAAAAAAAGAATTTGATTACCACAGACGCGCTGGCACGCCACATCCTTTAATGGTAGAAAATAATATTAAAGCCGTGCCTTTTGATCATCCACAAATGGATACCTGGCGCGACAGTTTACGGGCCGGTATAACTTTTTTACATCAACCCACTAATTTGCTGGTTACTGGCGGGGTAGATGACGTTTGGATAAACGAACAAGCCGAACTTATTATTGTAGATTACAAAAGCACCAGTAAAACCGAAGAGGTCAACCTGGATGCAGACTGGCAAATAGGCTATAAAAGGCAAATGGAAATATATCAGTGGTTATTCAGACAAAACGATTTTAAAGTTAATCCAACCGGCTATTTTGTTTATTGCAACGGTTTAACCGATCGTTCGGCTTTTAACGCCCGCTTGGATTTTGATATCAAAGTCTTACCTTATCAAGGCAATGATAGTTGGGTAGAACAGGCAATTATAGATGCCCATGAATGTTTAAATTTATCAGAATTGCCCGGTGCCGCTTTTGATTGCGACTATTGCCGGTACCGGCAAGCTGTTCAGCC
>JBMORS010000043.1:0-2628 GCA_049319925.1 Patescibacteria group bacterium
ACTAAATTACCTTTATCGGTACTAGCCAAAACAATGCGCTTTAATAGATTAATCGGTTTTTGAGTTGGGTGTTTACCAAAAATTTTTTCATTAGGTTTAGGCGTTCCCTCTATCCAAACATCTTCTCTTTCTGGGATATGCCAAACACTCCTCATTTGGGTTTTTTCTTTTTTAAAAAAATCTTCAGGCCAAAATTTATTTTTCATCCAATCATAATTAAAAATATGTTTAGCTTTTTTATCTTTACGAGCCCAAATTAAAGTTTCATGACTGGCTGTAAAATAACGACAGCTTAGATTAGGTGAAGCGTTTGGTTTAAACCAAGATATATCATTTAAAATATGAAATTTAGCCACTTGTAAAGCAAAGCCACACTGGTAGATAGAATGATAAGTGCCACTTATCCAAATTGTACCCTCTGGTTTTAAAACACGACGACAGGCCTGTATCCATTCTAAATGAAATTCAAAGTCTTTTTTTAAACCATTACTTTTATCCCAATCGCCCTTGTTAACACTGACTCTTCTTCCAGCATGTACTGTAAATCCACCATTGGAAAGATTATAAGGTGGATCAGCAAAAATCATATCAACAGAATTTTCTGGTAATTTTTTTAGAATATCCAAACAATTACCCTTATAAAGTTTAAAACCATTTTTTTGAAAATAAGGTCTTTGCATGTCTGGTTCAAATAATTGAAATAACTGTACAGGTTTATAAACCTGCAACAAAACATTATTTTCCATATTACCCTCCTTAATATGAATAAATGCTTAATTTATTAAGTACTTTAACTAAACAGCTCAAATGAATAATACTCTGAGGCGTTTAGTAACTAAACTAATTTTACCTAATTTTTACTTAAATTAACAGGCTACTTAAAAACTCTTGCCAAAGACTAATGTTTTGGGTAGGATATATGTCGTGCCCTGTAAGGGGCCTTTTAAAACTAAATATTCCGGGGTAGCTCAGTGGTAGAGCAGTTGGCTGTGAACATTGGTTCCCTCTGTTATAATTAACTTATGACAGATAAAAGAACCTATGCCAGCCGAGCCACCTATCTTAAACAAGCTGTTTCTAAAAGACGTAAAAAGCTTAGAGAAATGGTCTGCCTATATAAAGGTGGTAAATGCATTATTTGTGGCTACCAAACATGTCAGGAAGCTTTAGAATTCCATCATCTGTCTAAATCCAAAAAAGACTTTGGTTTATCAGCTGATGGATTAACCAGATCCTGGGCTAGGATACAAAAGGAACTGGATAAATGTGTACTGATATGTGCTAATTGCCACAGAGAAGTGCATTCTGGTAAAACGCAGCTCCCAAAAGAAATTTTGAGATGAACTCGCTGGGATAACGGTGAAGGCTAAATTCTATTAATATAGAACAAGCTAATACCGTGGGAACCTCTGCTATTAGCAGAGGGCGCCGTAGAGACTAGATACCAGCGTACCTAAAACCTATTAAGGTCAAGGTAAAGATATAGTCCATGCTTTAAGGAAACTTAGAGATTACATGTAACCAATTGGTCGTGGGTTCGAGTCCCACCCCCGGAGCCATAACAAAAGACATCACCTTGCGTGGTGTTTTTTGTTATTAGTCTATAAATATGATATGTTCTTAAGGCTTAAATTTAAGTCTAATTAAACATTATGAAAGCCGAACACTCTTTAACTTTTATTAAATCCCTACACTCCATAATTTGGTTTATTATGGCGGCGGCTTCCATATATATTTTATACGCCGGTTTAACTAAAACTTTTGATATCTGGTTGTGGCTATCAATCGGGCTTTTGGTTATGGAGTCTATTGTGCTACTAGTAAACCGCTGGACTTGCCCACTTACGCCCCTAGCTATGAAATATACAGCCGACAGGCAAGACAATTTTGATATTTATTTGCCGCTCTTTATAGCTAAATATAACAAAATAATCTTTGGCACGATTTTTGCTGTTGGTCTATTGCTGGTGATATTTAACGCTATTACTAAATAACTAATTAAAATTTATTATCCCTAAAATTCATCAATCCATTTGATGAATTTTGTTATTAATTTACGTGCTATAATTAAAATATGGCTATTCAGGAACAAATTATATCTGCCTTTAACTTTCGGCACGCTTGTAAGGAGTTTGATCCTAACAAAAAAATTCCTGAACCGGATTTTAATGTTATTTTAGAATCTGCCCGCCTGTCTCCCAGTTCTTTTGGCTTTGAACCTTGGAAATTTATTATCTTGCAAAATCCGGACTTAAGAGAAAAAATAAAGCCAGTTTGTTGGGGCGCACAAAAGCAACTGCCCACGGCCAGCCATTTTGTCATAATCCTGGCCAGAGTTGGCGCTGATATGTTTTATGATTCTGATTATATAAAATCCACCATGGCTGAAGTACAAAAAAGTCCACCCGAAATAATTGAAACCCGAATTGACAGGTTAAAAAAATTTCAGCAAACAGACTTTAACTTGAATAATGAAACTTCCCTGTTTGACTGGGCCATTAAACAGGCTTACATAGCCCTAAGCAACATGATGACAGCGGCCGCTTTGTTAAAAATCGACTCCTGCCCTATAGAAGGTTTTGATCGGGAAAAATTGGAAAAAATATTAGCTGATAAAAAAATACTAGA
>JBMORS010000044.1:0-2618 GCA_049319925.1 Patescibacteria group bacterium
CGCCGCTACCCGCAGCTTGGCTTATGGAACAAAAGCCAAGCGAGGACTCTAGCGGCGATTCTTTGTAACCCTTTCTTTTAAAGAAAGGGTTAAGTATATATTTAAATACATATTTAACTTGATACTTCTCTTAGAGAAGTATCTCAAGAGTCGCCACCAGAATTTAAGCCCCTACAGTGCTCGTTGCCTGCCAGGCCAAGGCTATGCCAAATCTACCACAAACACGCCTTGGCTTATCTGTCAGGCAACTTCCGCTCTGTAACGCGACTTAAATATGGTGGCAGATTAATTACCAAGCTGCGGATAGCGGCAGATTAATTTTATTCCAACTTAACTTATCTTTTCCGCCAATTCTACTAATCTATTAGAATAACCCCACTCGTTATCATACCAACCGATTATTTTGACCATATTACCATCCACCACCTGAGTTAAAGACAAATCCACAATCACCGAGGCTGGGTTGCCAATAAAATCCGAAGACACCAAAGGTTGGTCAGTCACTTGTAAAATATCGCGATACTGTTTACTGCGAGCGGCTTTTTTAAAAGCGGCGTTAACCTTGGCCACGGTTAAATTCTTTTCTCTTACCAAAAAAGTAAAATCAGACAAAGACACACAAACCGTGGGCACGCGTACCGCCAGTCCATCAAAAATACCTTTTAGTTTGGGTATGACTTCTGAAGCAGCTAGGGCCGCGCCAGTGCTGGTGGGTACTATATTTTGAGCAGCGGCCCGGGCCCGGCGCATATCATTATGCTTGGCCGGCGGCGGACCATCTACCAAATTCTGTTCGGCTGTATAAGAATGAATAGTAGTCATCATGGCTTTATGAATACGAAAATTTTCCTGTATTACCTGAGCTATGGGAATAATACAGTTGGAAGTACACGAAGCATTAGAAACTATTTTGCCATCCACTTTATCTAAATCGCTTACTCCCAAAATAACCGTAGGCAACTCCCCGCCTTTGGCCGGTGCTGATAAAATAACTTTTTGCGCGCCAGCTTTAAGATGCAAACTGGCGTCTTGTTTTTTAGTAAATCTGCCCGTACATTCCAAAACCGCTGTCACGCCTAATTTTCCCCAGGGTAACTTATCTGGCTCTTTTTCACTGGTTACTAAATACTTTACACCATCCACTATTAAATGTTTGTTATCAAAAGACACTTCTTTATCATAAACACCGTAAACCGTGTCGTACTTTAATAAATGAGCCAAAACCTCTGGCGTCATTAAATCGTTAATGGCCGCCACTTTTAAACCTGGCTTGGTTAAAGCAATTTTAAAAGCCGCCCGGCCAATACGTCCAAAGCCGTTAATAGCAATTTTAGTAACTGATTTTTGTTTGCTAGCCATAATATTAATCCTTAAAAATAAGCAACTTTATTATAGCTTTTATTAGATAAAAAAAGAAGGCCAACTCTTAGCCTTAATTGCTCTAAAATAAATAATGGTGCGGGCCTGTCTTTCCTTAAAGACATTTGATACCCGCACCATCGGAATGTTATGTTAATCTCTTCATGTTTGTATTTGTGTTACCGGCCGCATTTAATCCGCTACTGATCTGCAAGTCAAGGTTATAGCTGTCATACCAGGATTGTGCCACCTCCCAAGACACGAGCCGGTTAGAATTATTTACGGCATTATTTTGTTCATTGCCAAGCGCATTATTAAAATTCATCATCAAATTGTTGTTGTCAGCTTCCAGCGCTACATTGTTATTATCATTTAACATATTATTTGTAGCCTGTGCCGAATTGTAAGATACATAGTTTACTGCAGAGATGTTACTGTTCTGAACCGCGGCTTCGTTGTTATTATTGTTCAACGTGTTTTCTTCGCTCTGTGCCGGGTTATTATTGTAAGATACCTGATTGTAATTAGCTGTTAAGTTTACCTGATTTGAACCATTCTGAACCGCTTCATTATTATCTAACTGCAACATTACGGCGCCATTTACCTGAGCTTCTTCTAATTGATTGCTGTCTGCTGTTAACATAGTCGGCGGGGCATGATCGTCCGCAGCCATAGTTAAAGCATTGCTGCTATTTATATTATTTGTAGTAGCTTGAATTGGAACACTCAAGAAAGCAACAAATAATACTATCAGCAAAGGAACGAATATTTTTTTCAAATTCATTTCAACTCCGCTAAAATTATTTTTATTTTTAGTTAATTTTAAAAAACCAGAAATGGAAATACTACACAGTATTACATATCAGGCGGCCTGGGATGAACAACATAGGCCACCGGTTCAGATTGGTACCCGTCACGAATTTGGGGCGCGCAATCAGTTACAGTACAAATAAAGCATCTTGGATCAGCCAACTGTACCTCCGGTTTTGGTTTAAAATTAGTAATTAATTTTTCTGTTAGTTATGGTACTAACAGGGCAGGATGGTAAAGAACAAGGAATATTAAGAAATAAGACTTCCCCATTTTATTTTTTGTCCTTAAATTAAGGCTCTTTTTCGGGCTGGCTTATTAAAGCCGTCTTATTTCTTAGGGGATATTTTTATTTTTTTTAATGTGTTTAATTTACCTGAATCATAAAAAATGTCAAATTTTAGCCAAAACCAACGCCTCAATTAAACAAACAACCTGAGGCGTTCGAG
>JBMORS010000045.1:0-19503 GCA_049319925.1 Patescibacteria group bacterium
AGCACCGGCACCTCTTAACTCAATATCTTTAAGAGCTATAGATAAACCACTACCCAAATCAGTAGCTTCTAGCAGGCTGTTAAGGCGGTTTAAAGCCAAATCGGTCGGCTGTTGGCTGGTAAAAAAGTAGGCGTAGGCCTGCTGAGCGCTGCGACCGACCCGGCCGCGCAACTGATATAAATCGCTTAGCCCGAATTGGTCGGCTTTTTCCACTATTAAAGTATTGACGCCAGGAAAATCCAGGCCGTGTTCTATTAAGGCCGTAGCTAACAATAGTTTTAATTGACCTTGATCAAACTGACGCATAGTATCGGCAATTTGTTTGGGCGGCAGCTGACCATGAATTACTCCCAAATTAAGACTTGGTAAAAGTTTAGCTAATTTGATTTGGGCAGCTGGCAGGTCTTTGATACGGTTGACCAGATAAAAAATCTGTCCGCCGCGGTTTATTTCATAAGTGATAGCTTGTTTAATAGTTTGATCATTTAAAGGTGAGACCTGGGTTTTAATGGGCAGGCGGTTGCTGGGTGGTGTATTGATGACCGATAAATCTCTTATGCTGGCTAAAGCCAGATTGAGCGTTCTAGGTATGGGGGTGGCTGATAAAGATAAGACATGCAGATTAGGGCGAATTTTTTTAAGTTGTTCTTTTTGTTTAACGCCGAAACGTTGCTCCTCGTCTATTATTAATAGGCCAAGTTTTTTAAAAACTACGTCATTGTTAAGCAAGGCGTGGGTGCCGATGACAATGTTTATAGTTTGGTCGGCTAGACCTAATTTAATTTGTTTGCTAGCGGCGGCGTTTTGGGCGCGGCTTAATAAACCCAATTTAACTGGCCAATTTTTTAGCCTTTGATTAAAAGTATCAAAATGTTGTTGAGCTAAAATAGTAGTCGGTACCAAGAGAGCCACTTGGTAGCCGTTTAAAACGGCTTTAAAACCGGCTCGGACGGCTAGTTCAGTTTTACCAAAACCGACGTCGCCGCAAATCAGCCGGTCCATGGGACTGGTTTTTTCTAAGTCAGAGGCTATGTCCTGCCAAGTTTTTAGCTGATCAGCTGTTAAAGGCCAAGGAAAATTGGCAGCCAAAATATCTTCTTCGGGAAAAGATTGCCAGGGCAAGGTTCGGCTTTGTTCCCGCTGGGCATAAAGTTTTAAAAGTTCACTGGCTAGGGCGCCGGCTTCGGCTTTGACTTTTTTGGTAATTTGCCACCAACTGGCGCTGCTTAATTTTTGTAATTTAGGATGCGGCGAACCTAAATAGCGCGATAAACGGTCAGTATGTTCAATGGGCACAAATAATTTATCACCGTCAGCATAAGCTAAAGAAAAATATTCCCTAGTTAAACCATCGACGGTTTGTTCGCTAAGTCCGATAAAACGCCCTAGACCGTGGTCAATGTGAACTAGATAATCTCCAGGAGAAATTTTTTCATAAGATTTTAAGCCACTGGTTTTTTGTCTTATGGTTAAGCCGATTATTTCCCGATCAGTCAAAAAGATAGATTGTTTGGCCAGGTCTTTAAAGCCGGTTAAATCGTTTATTAAATCATCGGGTACTTCTTGCAATTTAATTTTAGTCAGATAATTTTTAAGCTGGTGACTGAGCCAGGTAGGTTCAGCTGTCAAAATGGTTATATTTTGTTGTTGGTTTAACTGACTTTCCAGATAAGAATAAAAAAGTTCCCATTGGCCGGCAAAATGAGGCAGATTGATAAGGAGAGGTGAAGGTTTAAGGGGATCCAGATCCAGTCGGTTTTTACTGGGCCAATCTAAGTTAGACGGCGCGGCCAGAAGCAGTTGGTTTTTGTTAACAAAGTTTTTGATAGTTGAACCAGCTTCCACTGGTAGTCGCCAAGCCGGCAATAGTAAGTGGTTAATGACTTGATTTAAAGGTAAGTCGGTTTCCAGATTGAATTTTTTGATTGTTTCAATGGTGTCGTTTTGCCAGCTTATTAACCAGCAGTCTTGTCGGGTAGCGATTTTTATCTGGCCGCCGTTTTTAACAAACCAGCCACCTTGGTCGGCCAAGGGCCCTACTTGATAGCCGGTTGATTCAAGACTTTTTAAAACTTCAAAAGGTTTAATAGTTTGACCTAAAGTTAAATTTATTTGTGATTGATCAAAACTAGTTGGGCTTGGTAAATTTAAATTCAGGTATTCGGCTGGCAAAGTTAAAACAAAAGGTTGGCCGGATTGTTTAGCCATCAGCCAATCAGTAAAATCAGTCGGCCAATCAAATAAATGGACTGGAGATTGTTTGGAGATAAAAAATTTTAGCAAGGCTTTGGCGGCGGCTTGAAGTTTGGCGTTAGGCAGGTACCATAAAACACCGCTGTTTAGAACAGAGGGGGGGAGCCCGGCGATAAAGTACGCTTGGGCCGACAGATTATTAGGCAGGTTAGATGTTGTCATCAACCGAAAATCTTTTGTTTATTAGCTTATTGACAGGCGTCTTAATTTATGCTAAGATATTGCCTACAATATATTGTTTTGTGTTTTGGTCTACTTGTCAGTGATGCCTCTTGTGACCCCTCCTTAATAAGAGACGTCTGCAAAGTTGGGCTGAACCAGTTTTCTGGATCGCTTAACGCTGATAAGTAGACTTAAGCACAAAATTGACTGCCGATTCTTAATTGAATCGGTTTTTTATTTGTGAGGTCGACTTTAATTGATTTTTAATTTACCTTGATGGTTTGTCCGGTTAATTTTTGGCTGGTTAGATTTTTTTCTATTAGTTCAGCAGCTAATTGAACGGATTTAAGGGATAATTTTTTTTCAGCCGGAGAAAATTTTTGTAAAACAAAATCTTCGATGGGTAAATTTTGCGGCGGCCTATTAATACCTAAACGCCAGCGCCAATTTAAGGTGGCGCCTAGCTCATCAAAAACGCTTTGGACGCCGTTGTGGCCGCCTGATCTAGCCCGGTAAGATAAACGGATTGTACCCAGGGGCAAATCTAAATCGTCGTGCACTAGCCAAATATTGTCTTTTTTTATTTTAAAATAATCAGCAGCTTTTTTTACGCTTAGGCCTGACTGGTTCATATAGGTGAGTGGTTTTAGCAGACGAATTGTTTGGTTATTTATTTTAAAAGAAGCCAAAAAAGCCTGAAGTTTGGTTTGCTCCTGCCAGCTAGCTTGATGTAAATCAGCTAATTTTTCTACGACCAAATAACCCAGGTTGTGGCGAGTGAGGCGGTATTTAGACCCTGGATTGCCCAGACCAACAATTAATAAAGGTTGTGTAGGCAGTTTGTCAGGCATAAGTTATATAATTTTTTGCTTTAAGCCTTGTAATCTGACTTTGATAGGCGTGCCACTAAAATCAAATTGGCGTCTAAGTTTGGCTTCGACCCAATTGCCCAGCGATTGAGGTAGCCGTTCTTTAGTTTTGACCGTTAAGACAAAACGGGGCGGCACGGCGCTGGATTGATAAAAATTTTTTAAAGGCAGGTTTCTGGTCGGTTCGGTTTTTTTTAAGAAAGCAAAGAATTTTTTTATTTCCAATTCACTTAATTGTTTTTCGGCATTGTGTCGGGCTTTTAGAAGGTTGGGAATGAGGTTTTTTAAACCTTGGCCGGACTGAGCGGAAACCCAGAGCAAGGGCGTAAAAGAAATAAAGGGAAAATAATGTCCCAAGTTTTTGACAATCAGTTTTCTATCATCTTCATTTTTTACTAAATCAGATTTGTTGATTAAAACTATAATAGGTAGGCCACTGTCTTTTATGGCACCGGCCAATTTTTGATCCTGCCAGGTGGCGGGTTGAGAGCCGTCTAGTACCAAAATAAGGCCATCACTGTCCATTAGACTATAGTGGGTTTGTTTAACGCTTTGTTTTTCTATATTGGGTGCTGAGGGTAATTGACGTCTAACACCGGCTGTATCCCTAAATTCCAATAGTAAACCCCGCCAGTTAATCCAGTCGGTTTGCCGATCGCGAGTGGTATGAGGCGTAGCTTGTACTAAGCTGCGTTCTCGTCCTAGTAGTTTATTAAACAAGGAAGATTTTCCCACATTAGTTTTACCAATCAGGCTGAAGCGATAATCAGGTTGGAGCAGGGCAGTTGGTTTAAGATGTTTAACTATTAAATCCAGCAAATCGCCGACGCCGACGCCGGTTTTAGCTGATACCATAATTTGCTCTTTAAAACCTAAGCGAATGTTGGCGGCTTGGTTACGCCAAGCCGGGCCGTCTATTTTATTAATAGCTAGGATAACTGGTTTAGATTGGCGGTAGAGCCAATTAGCCAGACTGATTTCTTGACTACTTAAACCAGTCTGCCCATCAACTACCATTATTATGACGTCAACTTGACCGACTAAATGATTGGTTAGGGAATTTTTTTCTTTTTTAATAAAATTAGCCGCCCAACCAGCGCTGTCGGCTATAAAAAAATTTTGTCCCCGCCAATTAATCAGACCTAAGTTATTGTCTCGGGTGGTATCTGGTTCTGCCGAGACCAAGGATTGTCCCTGGCTGATTAGACGATTAAACAAGGTTGACTTGCCGACGTTGGTTCGACCAATTAGCAGAGCCTGAGGTTTGATAGGTTGGCTGGCCATAATAATTAGTTAGGCGCCCGATCGCGGCCTAAGATAACCCGAAAATCAGGTTGTCCATTAGGTTGTCCGGTAGCTTCTAAGGTAACGGCTGTCAGGCCGAAAAAAGATTCTAATAATTGTCGGCTATCTGGTTTCTGGCCGTTACTGTAATCATACAGTATGGTGCGTGGAAAATCACGGCGAGTGGCGTTACCGAAAGAAAGGTTATTTAAACCCCGACTCTTTAAGTCTTGGCTAACTGATTCGGCTAGCCCGGTTATGGTGGTGCCGTTTTCAATAGCTACACTGGCATTTTCGGCTACCAGTCCCGAGTCAGACAAAAGGTCTTGGGCTAGTTTTTTTATTTCCGAGTAGTCGGCTGATTTAGGCAGTAACAAATAAGCTCCGTCGCTGCCAATAACTTCTTTAAGAAGTCCACCGGGTGAGGTGTCAATAATTCGGTGTCGGATATTATTAGTTTTTAAGCCACTTAACAGATTAGCCAATCGCACAGTTTCTTGGGCGGTAATATCAGTCAGCAGGCCTTGAGAAACATCTTGGTAAAGATGGAGTATTTTACGTGGATTAAACAAAGTTTTGGCGGACAACAATTGGTCTTTTAAAGCTAGCAAAACCTGTTGTTGTCTTTTGGCCCGGGAAAAGTCGGAACCTTGTTGATTGCTACCATGTCTGGAACGAACATATTGCAGAGTCTGTTCGCCAGATAAGGTTTGTTGACCAGCCTCAAAACTAACGGTGATAAAACTGTAGCCTGGCCCGGGATATTGGTTGTCTGAGAAACTTTGCTCTACATTTATAGGTAGACCGCCTAAATCGTCTACCAAGGAGACAAAGCTGGAAAAATTAAGTCGGGCGTAATAATGAATAGGTAAGTCTAACAATTGGCTAATGGTTTCTTGGGCCAATAAAGGTCCTAAGCCCTCACCTTTTAATTCGCCAAAAGCATTGGCGTTATTTACTTTGCGGCTGCCAAAACCAGGAATATTTACTACCAAATCTCTGGGCAAGGAAAGTAGGCCGACAGTTTTATGTTGGGTATCCAGACTGGCCAGCATAATAGTATCAGTTAAATATGGCCCGTCGTGTCCTGGCCCACCTTGGCCAAGCAGCAAAAAATTAATTCGACCTTCGTTTTCACCTCGCAAGGCTTTGTCTTCGGCGCCGGTTAATCGTTTAACATTTTCCCAAAGAGAATAATTTTCCCAATCAATGAAGGTGGCTTGGACATGAGGCTGTCTGGCTAGCCAAATGACGGTTAAGCTGAGTAGAATAAAAACCCCATACAAAAAAAATTTCCCCCGAGCGGCTGGTGGTTGATTATTAGGCAAAGAATTGATTAGTGGCTCGTTAAATTCAGTCATGGACATCTTTACAGTTAGTAAAAAAAATGGTAGCATTAGGTATGTTTCTGTGTCAATTATTATAAGCGGAAATTGGTTTTGGAATGAGTAATTTATATTTAGATAGGTTGCCTGAAGTTTAAGAACGTATAACTCAAAAAAGTTAGAGCGTTACATTTTTACCCCGCACTAAAGATTATAGTTAATTGTTAACTTTAAAAATTTTTATAGATTTAATGATAAAATAATTTAGGGCGGTTAGCTCAGCGGTAGAGCGCTGCATTCACATTGCAGATGTCATAGGTTCAAATCCTATACCGCCCACCATTAATGAAATCGGAATGGTGTGGAGCAGGTTGTAAAAGTCTCTAGGTTCCTTATTCAAGTGCGTCTATCATAATTAATTCGAAATCTAAAAATCAAAATTAAAATTAGGGAAGTAATTTATTTTTGATATTTGATTTTAGCTACTTTAGTAGTTACCCCGCTCCGCCGGTTGGCGGATGCAGGGTAAAAAGGAAATTTTTATTTTAATTTTATTTTATGTCTAATTATTGGAAAGAGACCGGACAATTTTTGAGTGAAGTTGTAAAAGTCGGTTTAATATCTTTAGCGATAATTTTGCCGATTCGTTATTTTTTGGTGCAGCCTTTTTACGTGAAGGGTGAATCTATGGAACCTAATTATTTGAACAAGGATTATTTGTTGATTGACGAGATAAGTTTTCGTTTCCGCGAGCCGGCTCGCGGTGAAGTGGTGGTGCTTAGGTATCCTAGAAACGAAAAGGAATTTTTTATAAAAAGGGTGGTTGGTCTACCAGGCGATCGGGTAGTTATAAAAGATGGGGCTGTTTGGCTCAGTAAGGCGGGTGAGCAGCTGGAAAAACAGACAGAAGATTATTTACCAGCTGGCCTTACTACCTTAGGTGATCAGGATATTACCTTACAGGCCGATCAATACTATGTTTTAGGAGATAACCGCGGTGCCAGTTTAGATTCCAGAAGTTTTGGTCCGGTAATTAAAAGGGAGATAGTTGGCCGTAGCTGGCTTAGGGCTTGGCCTTTTGATCGTTGGGCCGTTTTTAATTCAACTGTTCCTAACCAATAATGTTTATGACAATTAATAATAAAAATGTCGGCAAAAAAATAATTAAATCAGATAAAGAAGAGTTAGTGGCTGGCAAAGCGGTAGTTAAACAAAAAAAAGTTGTTACGCCGCAACTGGTTAGGGGCATGCATGATGTATTACCGGCTGATTGGCTTTATTGGAATTATATTATTGAGCAGATAAATGCTCAGGCCTTGTCTTACGGTTATAACCGTTTGGAAACGCCGGTTTTGGAAAAAACCTCTTTGTTTACCAGGGCTATTGGCACAACAACCGACATAGTGGAAAAGGAAATGTATTCTTTTACAGATCAGTCGACTGATCATTTAACCTTGCGTCCGGAATACACAGCTGGTCTGGCTAGGGCTTATATAGAACACGGCCTACTTAATTGGCCTCAGCCGGTTAAACTATATGCCTTGGGACCAATTTTTCGTCATGAACGGCCTCAGGCTGGTCGTTACAGAAGTTTTTGGCAGATTGATTATGAAATATTAGGTGACCCTTCGGCCATGGCGGACAGTCAGATAATTTTAACCGCTTGGTCTTTATGTCAAAGTTTGAAGCTGCCGGTAACGGTGCAAATAAATAGTGTCGGTTGTCCTGAGTGCCGGGTGGATTATCGTCAGGCCTTGCTTGATTATTACAAAACCAAAAAATCAGATTTGTGCGAAGATTGCAAAAAAAGATTACAACGCAATCCTTTAAGGTTATTAGATTGTAAAGAACCAGCTTGTAAGGAACTAGCTAAAAACGCTCCGCAGTTGGTGGATTCTTTGTGTCAAGGTTGCCGCCAGCATTTTGTTACAGTTTTGGAATATTTAGACGGCGTGGAGTTGACTTATCAGTTGAACCCTTATTTGGTTAGAGGATTGGATTATTATACTAGGACAGTTTTTGAAATTTGGAGTCAGGATGATGATGGTCAAACAGCCCTAGCCGCTGGCGGACGTTATGATAATTTAATAGCTGACTTAGGCGGTCAACCAACACCAGCTGTTGGTTTTGCCGCTGGTGTGGAGCGCTTGGTTAATGAAATGAAAAAGCGACAAGTTCCTTTGCTGCCAGCGCCGACACCAGATGTTTTTTTGGCTTGCTTGGGTGGTGAAGCTAAAAAGATGGCTTTGAAATTATTTGAGGATTTAAAGAATCAGGGTGTTAGAGTAGGTGAGAATTTTGCCAAAGACGGTTTAAAGAGTCAGTTGGAGAGTGCTAACCGTTTGGGTGTTAAATACACTTTGGTACTCGGACAGAAAGAGATGATGGACGGTACGGTGATAGTTAGGGATATGGAAAACGGTATTCAAGAAACAGTTGATTTTAAAAAGATAGTCAATGAAGTAAAAAAACGTTTAGTGGCTTATCGGGCTGAAGTGTTGCTGATTAAAGATCAAGCTGATAAATTGGCTGAGCCGGAAGTTAATCCAGACAATAAGTAGCTGGTTCAAATATTAGTTTAGGGTAATAATGAATTTTCCCGTCGGTTAGTTAGCGGCGGGAAAATTTTTATATTGGCTAGCAAGGCTTATAAAATATTTACTAGACTTTTTATTTTAGTTTTTAAGGCCGTAAAAACATCTGACCAAAATTTATTTTAGTCGGTCAGCAGTTAAAATAATCATGAAGCGGCAATTGATTTATATTTAAATAACTAAGTTGGCTTTGGTTAGAATTTGCCTTGACTTAAGGCAAAAAAACAAGTACAATTATAATACTCTTAATACAATTATATTAGTTGTAGAGAGAGAATTATAATTAATATCCTTATTTTAAAAAGGAGGTGACGCAAAGTGATAGAAGTGAAAAAGAAAGAAGGAGAGTCAGTTGATAGTCTGATTCGTCGTTTTTCCAAAAAAGTCCAGCAATCAGGTATTATTTTACGCACTAAAAAGCGCCAACATTTTGAACCGGCTAAGAATAAAACTGAGCAGCGTTCTAACGCTGTTCGACGTCAGCAAATCAGAGACCGCAAAGAATATTTGCGTAAGACTGGTCAGTTGACTGAAGAAGATTTACGCAGTCGCAATCCCAAGATTAAAGCGCTTATTAAAAGAACTTTACGTTAATTAATTATGTCTAATCAGGCGACTAACGAGCGCTTGGACCAGGCTATAAAAGAGGCGGCCCGTCAGCATTCTAAAGATTTAGAAGTCCTTAGAATGCTTAAGGCCGCTTTGGCTAATGAAGCCATTGCCCTGCGGGCGCAGAATAAAGAACTATCACAAGCCAACATTTGGCAGGTAGTCAGGCGCGAGGTTAAAAAAAGACAAGAAGCAGCTAAATTGTATGCCGCAGCTAATCGGCCGGCCTTAGCAGATAAAGAACAGGCTGAGTTAGAAGTTTTGTCTGTTTATTTGCCGCCGGCGCCTTCAAGCGAGGAAATAAAAGAGCAAATACAAAGATTGAAAACTGAATTATCGTTGTCGGATGTAAAAGATCGCGGTAGACTAACTAAAGCTGTACTAGAACATTATCAGGGATTGGTTGACGGTGGTACAGTCAGCAATCTTATAGCTGACAGTTTTAATACTCAGACATAATTAACCTTTAATAAAATGTTTTTTTTAAGCTCAAGGTTTTTTATCAGACCAGTCAAGAAACTATTGGCCCGGCCGGCCGGTTTAGGTTTAATCTTGGCTGGTTTTGTTTTTGGTTTTTATCCAGCTCAAGCTCAGGAATTTGGTTTAGATAATTTAGAGCAAGGTAATGTTAATTTAGGCAACCAACCATTAATTGAAACCATTGCCAATATAATAAATATTTTTTTGGGTGTATTGGGCGTAATAGCTGTTCTGCTTATTATTTACGCGGGCTATATTTGGTTGACTTCTCAGGGTAATGAAGAAAAAATTACCCAAGCTAAAAAAATAATATCCTCGGCAGTTATTGGTTTGGTTATTATTTTGGCTTCTTTTGCCATAGCTACTTTTATTTTTAATCGTTTGACCGGTGCCATGAATAATGGCGGCAATGATAATCCGCCAGGCGACGGTTTATGTCCGGATGGCAGCGCGCCACCTTGTTTACCCACGGCCGGTTTAGAATATCTGCAAGTTAAAAGAACTTATCCGACTGGCAGCGGTGTTAGTTTATGCAGCAATGTTCAAGTGGAATTCAATCAGTCGGTTAAGCGCGATTTGGTAAATGACAATAGTTTTAAAATAGTCAAAGTTGTGGATAAGGAAGTTTTTAGTGGCGGTCAGTTTTTTCCCAGCAGTGACGCTTCGGTTATTTCTTATCGTCATTTAGGGCAAGATTTTTCGCCTAATACGCAATACGAAGTTAGTTTACAGGGTGGGAGCAGTGGTTTGGTTAGTGTTAATGGTCTGAGGTTTAAACTGGATCCGGGTAAGACTTGGCAATTTACTACCGGCACTCAGTCAGACAATCAGTTGCCAGAGGTGGCTGCTACTGAGCCAGATAAAAATAAAACAGAAGTTTGTCGGGAAACTCCCATACAGATTGAATTTAATGAACCAATGGATGCGGCTAGTTTTTACGGCAATGTTATTTTAAGAGAAAAAAATAATCCGGCGGCGGTTATCCAGTTAAGCCAGCCGTCATTTGGTAATAATTTTAAGATTGCTACTTTTTATCCGCAAAATAGCAATGGTCAAAAAATAGATTTATCAGCTAGTACTTTGTACGAAGTTGTTCTTAAAAGTGGGCCAGATGGGATAACCGATACCTGTGGTAATCCTTTGGATGGCAACGGCAATGGCCAAGCTGATAATAGCGGAGATGATTACTTATGGTCTTTTACTACTGGTTTGACTTTGCAATGCAGCCCGGTATTAAGTTTGGTTGATCCAACAGCAGTTAATTACGGACAAACCGTAACCTTAACCGGTCAGAATTTATTTTTGGACGGGGAAGTTAATTTTAATGGTTTGCTATCTGGTAATAATAGTTGGGACGGTTTAGAAAATATTTTATGTTGGAATGGGCAAGCTCGTTATCCGGCCAGTCATAGTTTACGAACAACTTGTTCAGCCGGGCAAGTTAAAACTCGTTTGCCGGTCGGGACCGATACCGGCCCGGCTTATGATCAGGACGGTCAAACAGCTAAAGACGGCCAGGTCAGTTTACAGGTTGGGTTTGGTAAATCAAATGAATTGTCTTTTAAGTCTTTAAGTCCTTATTTGGATAATTTGTCTCCCAACCGAGGAGCACCAGAACAATTTGTCAGTTTGCAGGGTCATAATTTTGGCAATCAAGCTGGGTCAGTTAAATTTTGGTTGGACACTAATTCTTGGTTAGCCAGTCCGCCTGACAGTTGTAGTGATTGGTGGACTGAAACCGAGGTAATAGTAAAAGTTCCGACTGGATTATTGCCTGGCAATTACACAGTTCAATTAATAACCGGTTCAGCTGGCAGCAATGGCGTAAATAAACCAAGCAATTTTTTGCCTTTTACTGTTAATAATGATCCAATTGGTCCAGGTATTTGCTTGTTGGCGCCAGTTGAAGCCTTAGCTAGTCAGATGCCTGTTAATGTTAAAGTTATTGGTGAAAGATTTAGCGACTCGGCCAGTGGCAATAAACTATCTTTTAGCGAAGTAGCGGCCAATAAATTTAGTGGTGATTATTATTGGCAAGATAGTGAAATTTATACCCAAACACCAGTGTTAGGTGGTCTTAACGCTTTAGCCGCTGGTCGTCATCAAGTTTGTGTTACGGCTAACGGATTAAAATCAAATTGTAAAACTTTACGCGTTTTAGGAGTTGATCAATCAACTGTCAGCCCGCCTCGGGTTGTGGAATATAATGCTTGTTTGAGTGGCACCCAAAGTCCCAGCCCTGCTTCAGGCAGTTTAAGTTGTGATAACGCTTTAGTCTCGGCTCGTTTTACCGTTAGTATGTTAGCCGATACCTTGACTTCGTCTAATATAATTCTTAAGTCTTGTGGTCAGTCGGATACTTTTAATTCAGCTTCCTGTCAAACTAATATAAATTGGCAAAATTTGGAGATATTGCCGCATGGTCAGGGTGGAGCTGAGGGTTTTGTAGCTAAACCAATCGGGGGTTTGCAGCCGGGTTATTGGTATCAGGCGACTATTAGTAATTTGGTTAAAAGTTCAGCTGGTCTTAATTTGACAGAAGATTATGTTTGGCACTGGCGCATTAAGCCCGACGGTAATTGTTCTTTAGATAAGGTTTTAGTATCGCCTAGTCAGGCTAAAATTTCTAGCTTGCTAGCTCCCAAAAATACCAGAGATTTTACTGGACAAGCTTTAGCTGCTAATTGTAATATTTTGCCAGCCGACGGTTACACCTGGCAGTGGTCTAGTGATAATACTGCCAAAGCTTCGGTAGTCGGTTTGACTCCAAGTTCCAAGGCGCAGGCGACGGCTAAAGATTGGACAGAGGTTGACCAGCCGGTCATGATTAAAGCTAAAATTGTTAGTGAGAATAAAGAAAATCAAAGCAAGTTGTATATAACAGATAAAGATGTTAGCGATGATCAAGATCCTGAGAATTTGCCTCTGCGCTTAATAAAAGTAGAGCCATTAGGTTCAGCACAAAATGTTTGCCGTAATGCCGTGGTAGTAGCGACTTTTAATCGTCCGCCTTTGCCTAGCGAGGTAAAGGCTAGTGATTTGGTTTTAAAAACCGGCTGTAATGAAGATGCCTGTCCAGTCACAATACAAACTATAGCTGGTACCTCTAGTTTAAGGGGTAGTCGTTTAGTTTTTGTTCCCAAAAATTTGTTGACAGCTAGCCCGTCAAATAGTAGCTATCAGGCAAGTTTGCCCAGTGGACAATTTGATTGCGGTACGGTAAATAATTGCCAGTGGAATTTCAGAGTCGGTCAAGAAGTTTGTCAGATTGATAAGGTTTTTGTTGATCCAGCCGATTACCTTTACGATAAAGCCGGTCAGAGCCAAGATTTTTACGCTCAAGCTCAGGACAAAGATGGCGTAGCCATTAATGCCGCTTATCAATGGACTAAGAGTGATGGATCAGGAGTAATAAATTTATTAGGAGCCGTTAATAACCAATCTGTTGTGGCGGTTAGTGGTAATAAAAACGGTCAGGCCGTTTTACAGGTAGTAGCCGATGCCTCAAGCCAGTTAGCTGGCCAAAGTAGCGCCACGATTTTATTGGAAGTTTATTTATGTGAAGTTCCTTGGCAATACGATGATAGTAGATATAATTTCCGTTTGCGTTATTGTCGATCTGTGGCAGTTAATAGTTCTAATAGTGGTTTACCAGAGCTTGTCAAAACAGGTCCTTTGGCTGGTCGAGCTGATTTGTTAAACGAATATTTATTGCGGCCCGATGGTAGCAATGACGTTATAGGTTTAAGGGTCTATAGTAATACTAAGCAATTAAGTCCGGCTGATTGGTATGAGAGTAGATCAGACATTATTAAAGCTGATCCTAAACCGATTGGTGAGTTAGATGGTTATGCCGCTATTCAAGACGGTAATAGTGTTTATGTTGGGGCAGTTAATTTAGCCGATGGCCGAGCTTATTCAAATATTTATGTGTTGTCTTATAATAAGGAGTCGGTTGAAACTACAGGTCAGATATTTAGAGAATTAGTTAATAATTGGCGGTTTAATACCAATCTGACTTCAATTGATTCAATTAATCGTTTAAAACGTGATTATCAAAGATTGACTGATTTAAGAACAATTAAAAACGCTTTAGATGGTTATTATGATAAACAAGGTAGTTATCCCAGGTTGACAGCTGGTACTTATTTGGCTGGCCGTACGGTTAGCGCTTGGCCTTCCTGGCAATCAGAGTTGGGTAACACTTTGCAGACCGCCTTACCACTTGATCCAATAAATAAGTTAACTGACTGTGGCAGTGGTTACAATGTTAATACTTGTTGGAACGCGACAACTAAAGATTTTAAATGTTCAACTGGCTCCCATGTTTATCAATATATTTATAGTGGTGATTCCGCTTTGACTGGTTACAGACTGTTGGCAAATTTGGAATACAAAAATATTATTTGGCAATCGCCAGACGGTGATATAAATGTTCCTAGCGTTGATAGTTGTGATGGTTTTAATTACAATCCAGTCTCTAAGCCAATTAAAGACAGCACAGTTAAATAATTAGCCTAAGACTATAGTTTTTTGCTATTATATTTATTAGTTATTATTAGTTTTGTTTAATTATGTTTGAAGATAATAAACCAAGCACAGCCCCGGTAGAAGATATTTTTAAAGATACTGATTCAGGTGGTCCCACACCATTGACTAATAATCAGTTAGATTCAGCCGATTCTTCGTTAGGTGTCCAACCTTCTACCAAAGGCGTTGAAATGGAAACTTTCTGGTTGTCAGGCAAGCGTTGGTTATTGTTTGGTTTAGGTGTGGTGGTGGTAGCTTTGATTATTTGGTTGATTTATTGGTTGGCTACTTCTTATGGTAAGAACAATAAAGTATCTGACCAAGCGGCCACTCCAGGGGTTAATCAACCAGTTACTAATAATATTGTTAATCAACCAGCTGATATAAAACCAGAAGCCCTGCCAATTGATCAAGATGGTGACGGTTTAACTGATAGTGAAGAGCAAGTTTTAGGTACCAATGCTTTTTTGTCCGATACGGACGGAGATGGTTTATATGACAGAGAAGAGGTGAAAGTTTATAAAACTAATCCTTTAGTAGCTGATACTGATGGTGATGGCTATTCCGATGGTCAAGAAGTGGCCAATGGTTACAACCCCTTAGGTGAGGGCAAGTTATTAGAATTGCCTTAAATTATAAATACTGTGTTTAATACAAAAAATCAAAATACTGATATTAACCCCGAGGTTAATAAAATAATTTCATCAGAACAAGACAAAGAGGCTGTTTGGGGTCAAATTTATACCATGCCGGTAACTTATCAAGCACCGACGCCAAAGGATAATCTATGGTTGAAATATTGGTGGGTGGTGGCCTTATTGGCTGTAGTGGCGGCCGCAGCCACGGGGATTTATTTTTTGTTGCGTAGTCCTAAAACCATAGCTCCATTGGATTTGCCACCTCAGGTTAATAATCAGCCAGTCGATCAATCAGAGCCAGTCTTAGAAGAAGAGCCTATTGATGAGCCAGCGCCAGCCACGGCGGCAGAAAGAGACCGTTTGCGCTATAAGGACATACGTAATATTCAAGCAGCTTTGGAGATTTATAAAGCTGAACAAAAACGTTATCCATTGTCTATCCAGCCAATAATTTTAGGCAGCCAACCTTATCAGGTGCTGGCAGCGGTTGGTTTTGTTAGAGAAGCCCAGGCGCCCTTATATATGTCTAAGGTGCCTATGAATCCCGAGCCGGGCGGTCTACCTTACACTTATGAAAGTTCTGACGGTTTGGGTTATACTATAAAGTTTTCTTTGGAAGAAGGCGCAGCTGGACTTTTGGCTGGCGAACAGGTGGCCGGTCCTTTGGGTATAAATGTCCAGATGGCTGAGCCGTCTCTGGAAGTTAAATCAGTGGTGCCGCCTCAGTTAACCAGTGATCAAGATGCAGATGGTTTAACAGATATGGAAGAAGCTATTTTTGGTACTGATCCTAATCAGCCGGATAGTGATGCTGATGGCTACTCAGATGGCAGTGAGGTAAATCAAGGCTATGATCCGTCTAAGGCTGAGGGAGCCAAATTAATAGATTCCAGTAAATTGTCTTGGTATAAGAATGATAAATTTAATTACGAGATTTTATATCCCAGCGCTTGGTTGGCTAAAGCTACTGACCAAGAAAGCAGTGAAGTGATATTTTCCGGCGCTGAAGGTGAATTTGTGGAAGTTTTGGCAGTTGATAACCCTAGTCATTTAACAGCGGCTGCTTGGTATGCCGGGCAAGTACCTGGTCTTAAAGAGGCCGAAGTACCCACAGTGACTATAGGCGATTTGACTTGGGCCAGAAGTTTGGATGGGCTTAATGTATATACGATTTTGAATAACAGCTTAATAACCTTAAGTTACAATATTGGTACCCGTAGCCAGGCTTCTTATTATCATCTTTTTCAGGCTATGATTAAATCTTTTCAATTGGCTGGTAATGTAGTTAATCTACCCCCAACAGATAATAATGACTTGTAGATAAGACAAAACAAATGTCTAAGGTTAATAAAATTTTTCAATGGCATAATTTAACAGCCGGGGGTTTAGTACCGCCTGTTTTTTTAAATGGTATCAAAAAGACAATAAATAATTTTGAGAAAATTGTTAAAGTTAAATTACAGGATTTATCTTTGGTTTTTGTTACGCCGGCTGTTATGCGTCAGCTTAATCGCAGATATCGTCGTCATGATAAGGTTACCGATGTCTTGTCTTTTACTTATCAGCCGGAACCGATTATCGGCGAATTGATTATTTGTTTGGATCAGGCTATTAAGCAAGCTGTTCGACAAAAACATAATTTAGACAAAGAACTTAATTTATTATTGGTGCATGGTTTACTTCATTTGGCCGGATATGATCATATGAAGTTTAAGGATAGGCAGGTAATGAGATCTTTAGAAAAAAAGATATTATCTAGACTATGATGAATAAAAATTTTTGGTCATGGTTAAGGCGGTTTAGTCATGCTCTGCGAGGGCTTAATTATTTATGGCGCCGTGAGGCCAGTTTTCGTTTAGAAATTTTAGCGGCCGGGTTGGCTATAGTTTACGCTTGGCTAAGTGGTTGGTCTTTATTTGCCTGGTTATGGTTAGTTTTAGTTTGCTGGTTGGTCTTAGCTGGGGAGATACTAAATACTATTTTAGAAAGGTTAATGGATATGTTAGAGCCGAGATTTTCTGATAGTGTTGGTCGATTGAAAGATATGTTAGCAGCTGTTGTTTTGTTAGCAGCTATTTTAGCTGTAGTGGTAGGTTTGGTTTGGCTGGTTAACAAATAAAGCTGAACAACTAAATTATTCATCAACTTAACTTGGCAATCGGTCTTAAAAAGTTGTATACTAAAAAAGTCTACAGACTTATTGTTTATTTTTGCCATGGCTAAACCAAGTATAATAGCGGGATTAGATATAGGTTCAACTGCCGTTCGTTTGGCTGTGGCTCAAGCTTCAGCTACTGAACAGTTGCAGATTGTTGGTTTGGCTGAGGTTCAGTCCGACGGTATAAATCGAGGGGTGGTTACTAGCATAGAAGATGCGGTTACTTCAATTTCCAGTTGTTTAGAAAAAGCTGAAAGAATGTTGGGTGCTCCAGTTGAACATGTTTTGGTCAGTATTAACGGTAATCATATTGTTTCTCAATCTAGTCGGGGGGTAATTGCTGTTTCTAAACCCAACGGAGAAATTGGTGAAGATGATGTGGTGCGGGTGGTGGAAGCGGCTCAGGCCGTGGCTGTTCCGCCCAACTATGAAATTTTACATGTTTTGCCACGTAGTTATAGTGTGGACAGTCAGCCAGGTATAAAAGATCCAGTTGGTATGACGGGGGTACGTTTAGAAGTTGAAGCACAAATTATTCAAGGTCAGTCGGCGCAAATAAAGAATTTAACTAAATGTGTTTATCGAACCGGTGTAGATATAGACGATTTGGTTTTGGGAATTTTGGCCAATGCTGAAGCAGTGGTTAGTAAAAGACAGAAAGAGTTGGGAGTAGCGGTTGTTAATATTGGCGGATCAACAACCAGCTTGTTAGTTTTAGAAGAGGGTGACCCCTTGCATGCCGCTGTTTTACCGGTCGGGTCAGGACATATTACTAACGATATAGCTATTTGTTTAAGAACTTCTATAGACGTAGCGGAAAGATTAAAGATAGATTATGGTCAGGCTATGCCAGATGAAATTGGTAAACGGGAGGAAATAGATTTATCTGAGTTTTCTAATGAAGAAGGACGTGTTAGTCGCAAGCAGGTATCTGAAATTATAGAAGCCAGATTGGAAGATATTTTTGAAATGATAGACAAAGAGCTCATTAAGTTGGATAGGTCTGGTAAATTACCAGCCGGAATAGTTTTTACCGGTGGGGGGTCTAAATTACCCGGTTTACTGGATTTGGCTAAGCGTAAATTCCGGCTGCCAGCTAGTTTAGGTTATGCTTTGGACGTAGTTAGTCCTTTAGAAAGGGTTAATGATATTTCTTTTACCACCTCTATTGGTTTATTGCGTTGGGGAATTAATCAACAAACCGATGGCGGTAGTAGTGGTTTTAAAATGCCTAAGTTGTCTCAGTTAAAGCAGGTAGGTGGAGTATTTAAAAAAATATTTAAATCAGTTATTCCTTAAGTTTATTTTATTAATGAAGTTTTTATGGAAGTTAAACCAGACATCGAAACGTTAGCTAAAATAAAAGTCGTTGGCGTAGGAGGTTCAGGCGGTTCAGCCGTTAATCGAATGATTTCCGGCAAAATTAGAGGCGTTGAGTTTTTAGCCATTAATACCGACGCTCAGGCTTTACATTATTCCAGAGCCTCAACCAAAATTCATATTGGTTCGGCGATAACCCGCGGTTTAGGCGCTGGTATGGACCCGGAACTTGGCCGTAAAGCAGCCGAAGAAAGCCGGGACGAAATAAAGGAGGCTTTAAAGGGCGCTGATATGGTATTTTTGACTTGTGGTTTAGGTGGCGGTACTGGTACTGGTGCTTCACCTTTGATTGCTGAATTAGCCAAAGAGGCTGGCGCTCTAACAATTGCTGTCGTTACTAAACCGTTTAGTTTTGAAGGGGCACAACGACGGGCTGTGGCCGAACAAGGTTATGATGAGTTGATGGATAAAGTTGATACTATAATAACTATTCCCAATGATCGGTTGCTACAATTGATAGATAAAAAAACTTCTTTGTTGGATTCTTTTAGTATAGTTGATGAAGTCTTGCGTCAAGGAGTTCAGGGAATTTCTGAATTGGTCACCATACCCGGGCTGATTAATGTGGACTTTGCCGATGTTAAGGCTATTATGAGAGGCACTGGTTCGGCTTTAATGGGTATAGGTCAAGCTAGCGGGGAAGACCGCGCCGTGGAGGCAGCTAAGGCGGCCATTGATTCGCCTCTGTTGGAAATTGGTATCGATGGCGCTAAGGGCATATTGTTCACTATTACCGGCGGGCCCAGCTTGTCTATGTATGAAGTTAACGAAGCGGCCCGTATTATAACTGGTTCAGCCGACCCTAATGCCAAGATAATTTTTGGAGCAGTCATTGATGAGGGCATGAAAGACCAATTAAAGGTCACTGTTATAGCTACTGGTTTTGCCGAACAGCCTAAAATAAAGAAGAATCCTAATTCTTTACCTAGTAATTCTTATACACCTTCATCTTTAGTCCGGGGTGAATTAAAAAATCAGCCGTCAGTTGTTAATAAGGTAGAAGAAACTGATTTGCCTAAGCCGGCCGCTCCGTTAGTTAGTCGTCCATTGGTTAGCAATCAGCCGGTTAAAGAAAAACCTTCTAGTAAAGTAGAAGAGGATTACGAAATTCCGCCTTTTATAAGGAGAAAATTAGGTAAGTAGAGTAACTTGTTATTTTGCGACACTAAATAATTGACAGCCCAGCTTGATTTATTAGGTTGGGCTGTTTATTTATCCACA
>JBMORS010000046.1:0-2586 GCA_049319925.1 Patescibacteria group bacterium
TTGATTAATTTGGGATAAATCAGTTACATCCATTTTAAAAGCTATAGCCTGGCCGTCGCTAGACACAATTTCCTCTACTACTTTTTGACAGTCTTCTAAATTAATATCAGTTACCACTACCTTAGCGCCTTGGTTGGCTAAGGCTTTAGCGTGAGCTAAACCCATACCCTGTCTGGCGCCGGTAATAAGCGCGACTTTGCCTGTTAGGTTAAACATAATTTTTAAGTTAAATGATTAATTAAAGATTTTATATTTTTTATTCTTATATTAGCTAGCGACAAATCGCCGCTGACCCGAGAATAAAACCCTACTGTCTTAAACCCAATTTTGTTAGCCACCGCAAACATTTTTGGCATATCATCAACGTAAATAACTTCCTGGGGTGATAAATTAAATAATTTAACCGACTTTAACAAACCCTCTGGATGAGGCTTGGGTTTAGCCACGTCTTTTCCACTAACAATAAAAGAAAAATAATTATCAAGACCAAATCTTTTTAATCCGCTTTTAACAATACCACCACTGGCCGCGCTTAAAATTCCCATCTTTAATCCCTTTAGCTGCAATTGCTTTAACAAACTTTTAACTCCGGGGTTAATTTTTATGTACTTTTCGTAATTTTTATAATATCTGTCCATAGTATTATGGACTTTACTTAAATTATTTTTAGGCACGCCATGGTCTAAATAAAATTTTTGCCAATCCTGATGAATATGTTTAAACCAATAAGCCATAGATAATTTCTGCCCGCCCAAAGCGTAAATAACATCGCACTCCGCCCGGCCGCAAGCGCCTAAATCATTAACTATCACTCCATTGTAATCAAACAAAACCCCTTTGATTTTACTTTTAAAAACGGGTTTGGTTTTTATTTTCTTAAGCATAAATAATAATTATTTAATCCAAACTGTTTTAGCGTTGGTAAAAGCCTTAAGACCGTAGGCACCCAATTCCCGGCCATAGCCGGATTTTTTTATACCACCAAAGGGCAATCTGGGGTCCGACTTAACCATACCATTAACAAACACTGAACCAGCTTTTATTTGCGGCACTAACTCTTTAATTAACTCCTGATTATTAGTCCACAACGAAGCTCCTAAACCAAAACGAGTATCATTGGCCACGGCTACAGCTTCGGTAGCGTTTGATACTTTTATTATGGCTGCCACCGGGCCAAACACCTCCTCATCATAAGCCGGCATACCTGGCTTAACATTGGTTAATATTGTTGGCTGGTAAGCATAACCAAATTCCAGCCGCTTTTGCCCGCCATACAGTAATTTAGCGCCCTTTTTTACCGACTCTTCTACCTGACGCTCCACCTCGTTTAAAATCTGCTGGCTAGCTAAAGGACCAATGTTAGTTTCCTGATCCATCGGATCGCCTAATTTTAAATTTTGATAATGTTGCAATAATTGATTAACAAATTGGTCATAAATACCCTTCTCTACTATAAATCTTTTGGCTGAAATGCAGGTTTGTCCGGCGTTATTCAAGCGGGCGGTTACGGCTACTTGGCAACTTAAATCTACATCCGCTCCCTCAAGAACAATAAACGGATCACTGCCACCCAGTTCCAAAACTGATTTTTTTATAGCTCGGCCGGCCGCTGCGGCTACGCTTTGCCCAGCTGCCTCACTGCCGGTTAAACTAACGCCTTGAATTCTGTCATCATTTATCAAATTTTCTACCTTAGCCGAAGACAATAATAAATTTTGATAAATACCTTTGGGACAACCAGACTCTACAAAAACCTGTTCTATACTTTGAGCAGACTGCGGCACGTTAGAAGCGTGCTTAACCACTACCGTATTGCCAGCCATTAAAGTTGGCGCCACAAAACGGAATACTTGCCAAAAAGGAAAATTCCAAGGCATAACACCCAAAATAGTACCCAAGGGCTCAAAAGTTACATAACTTAAACTGGCCTCAGTTGGTATAATTTGTTTTTTTAATAATTCCTCTGCGGCCTCAGCATAATATTCTAAAACCCAGGCGCTTTTTTCTACCTCGCCTATAGCAGCCGCCAGCGGCTTACCCATTTCTTTAGTAATTATTAAACCTAGTTCTTGTTTATGGCTTCTTAAATAAGCAGCTATTTTTTCTAAATAACCAGCCCGGCTGGCATAGCTTAAAGCGCTCCAGTCTTTAAAAGTTGCCACAGCCAAAGACAGCTTGCTATCAAGTTCGCTTAAAGAAATTTCTTGATATTCAGCTTCGACTTTTAAAGTAAAAGGATTTTGGGAAACAAAGGGCATAAGCAAAAATCTTAAATCCTAAAACTTAAATTCTAAATAATACATAAATTTGTAAGTTTCTAAAATTAAGAATTGGGGTTTGGGATTTATTTAAGATTTAGAAATTAGGATTTTAAATTTTAATTTGATTCTTATAAATCACACGTCTTTTGTTTTAGCTCTTCGCCAAAAACTTTTTGGTTTTCGCTGTAATCTATAGGACAATCTATTATTTGCACGCCGCCGACTTTAACTGCCTCCGCCAAAGCCGCGGTAAAACCTTCGGCCGATTCCACCCTTAAACCACTAGCACCAAAACTCTTGGCTAAGCCAACAAAGTCGGGGTTAG
>JBMORS010000047.1:0-2474 GCA_049319925.1 Patescibacteria group bacterium
CAGCTCCGAATGTGTTAAACTTTAGTTATGAAAATAACTTTTTACGGCGCCGCCCAAGAAGTTACCGGTTCCAAACATTTATTATCAGTTGGTAAATATAAAATATTACTAGACTGCGGCTCCTTTCAAGGCCGCCGGCAAGAAGCTTACACGCTAAATAAAAACCTACCTTTTGACCCCCAACAAATAACAGCCGTTATTTTATCACACGGTCACCTGGATCACAGTGGACTTTTGCCTTTACTAGTTAAAAAGGGTTTTAACGGACCAATTTACGCCACTGCCGCCACCAAAGACATAGTCCGCTGGCTACTGTTAGATTCTGCCAAAATACAGGAACAAGACGCCAAGTACATGGCCCGTCATAAAATAACCGGTGCCAAAAGAGCCCAGCCCCTTTATAACGAACTAGACGTTAATAAAACCATGAATCAATTCAGCGTACTACCTTTTGTTTCGGCTAGCAACGATTTATGGCAAGAAATACTACCTGGCCTAAAGGTAAAAATGTACCAAGCTGGTCATATTTTAGGATCGGCTGTTACGGTTATAAAAAGCCAACTTCAAGATAAGCCACTTACTTTAGCTTACAGCGGCGATTTAGGCCGGGCTAACACACCTTTAATAGAAGATCCTCAATACATTAAAGAAACGATTGATGCTTTGATATTAGAAAGCACCTATGGCAACAGGCGACACGATCCCTTCAGTTTAGCGGTTGAAAAAATAAAACAAGTAATCATAGAAACAACCAATCGACAAGGTAAAATAATAATACCAGCTTTTGCCCTGGGACGGACTCAGGAAATAATCTACCTGATTCACAAATTGATGGACGAAAAGGCTATACCCAGTCTACCTATTTATGTGGATAGCCCCTTAGCCACTCATCTTAGTAATGTTTTTAAAGAACATCGTGAACTTTACGACCAAGAAGCTTGGCGGGATTTTTTGCAAAGTGGCCGTTATCCTTTAACTTTTAAAAATTTAACTTACGTAAGTAAAACCGAAGATTCCAAAAAATTAAATACCAAAACCGGCAGTTTTATAGTTATTGCCGGCTCAGGTATGTGTGAAGCTGGTCGAGTACTGCACCATTTAATAAACGGCATAGGGGACAGCAAAAATACCGTCTTGATAACCGGCTTTCAAGCGGCTAATACCTTAGGCCGAAGGCTGGTAGAAGGCACAGGTAAGGCTAGACTTTTTGGTCACTATTATCCAGTACGAGCTCAAATAGCGGTGTTAAACGAACTAAGTGCCCATGCCGACAGCCAGGATTTAACTGACTACGCCCAAAAAACTAATGGCTTAAAACAAATATTTTTAGTCCACGGCGAATTAAGCCAAGCTCAATCCCTGCAAAATAAATTACGTTTAAATAATAATTCCTGGCAGGTAATTATACCCGGACGGGGTGATAGTTTTTCTGTTGTTTAATAAAAAAATTGGGCACAAAAAATCCAATATGTTATAATTAAATTCCATGAGAAATATTCAGTTATTGGGAATTTGTTTAATTTTACTTTTCCTATTCCCGCCGGTCATTGGACTGGCTCAAGTTAGTACCACAATCCAAGAAACAAACAACGGTTCAGAAAATTCAACCACCTTACCGTCAGACCAAACGGAATCAGACGGTAGTTTAATGCTGTCGGCTTTGCGGTCAGCTCGTCAAAAATTACAAAATGATTTAATAAACACCAACCAAAATAAAACCAAACCCGTTTTTGTTACCAGCTATTCGTCGCCAGTGGAAATAACTTTGGCTTTGTGGCAAGAGGATTTAAATCAAATTATTTATTTAACGGCTTACAAAGCTGGAAAAAAAATCCAACTAAAAGAAAAATCTGATTACAAAATAGAAATTATTTATGATAACGGAGTAAACTCCCAATATAAAGTCTCTGGACAACCTTTGGCTTACGTAGTGGCGGTTATTCATCCTATTTACCATTCTGTTGGCAGCGCACGTCAGCCCCTCTATCGTTTAGAAAACGTAGTTTACGCCCCTTTTCATAATTATATGGTTAAACCGGCCTTTATAACGGCTGGTCAGGATTATTTTGAAAATAAAATAAAAGCCGTTTATTCTGAATTACGCAATAATGGCGTAAAATCTTATGCTTATCCCAAAGAACTTTTAGCTGACACTCTTGACCCAGCTCTAGTTAAGGTTATTATTGCCATTGAACATGTTAGTGCTAGTCAGCTTTTAAACAATGATCACTACGATTACTTAAGTCAATTTTATGTTACCTTAGCGGCTAATGAGTACGCCTCCTATGCCTATGCCAAAAGTAGTGCTTCGGCCAGGGGATTAGTACAATTTATACCTTCAACTTATAACAGCTTGAAAAAATTAAGACCGAGTTTAACTTTACAACCTGATTTTGTTTTAGGTATGACTGACCCTTACAATGCCATTAAAGCGGCTATCGGACTAATGGATTATAATTTAATTTTTATACCAA
>JBMORS010000048.1:0-2461 GCA_049319925.1 Patescibacteria group bacterium
GTTAGCGAAGGCCCTTTAGCCGGGCTATTTAAAAGCGATGACCAGGGTTTGAATTGGAAAATGATAGTATCAGGTCAGTTAAATGCTTTAGCTTTGCAGCCTAAAAATAGTCAGACTGTTTATGCTATTTCCGACAATAAGGTGGCCCGTAGTAAAGACGGCGGTAGTAATTGGGAAGAGGTTTATTTGGAGACTGCTAAAGATGTTAAGCTTAACCAGGTAGTAGTTGATAGTTTTTATCCCGATGTTGTTTATGTGGCTAATGATAAGGGTGTTATTTTATTAAGTCAGGACCAAGGAACCAGCTGGCGGCAAGTTTATTACTTTACCGGCGGATTGTCTTATTTAGTTGTTAAGAATGATATAATTTACGCTGCTCAACCATCAGGTAAATTATGGCGGTCTTATGACCGAGGTGTTAATTGGGAAGATTTAAGCGCCAATTTACGACAGGCTATAAAAGGTAATCTAGGGACGGCCCGGGGTTTGGTTTTACTACCGGAGTCGGACAAGTCTTTATTGTACGCCAGTAATTATGGTTTAAGCCGAAGTTTAGATGGCGGACAAACTTGGGAGAATTTAAAGTTAGTTAGTTCTCCTAGCAGTTTAGTTATAACGGCTCTAGCGGTTGGACCACTAAACGGCCGGCAAATTTATTATACTGGTGACCAAGCTTTTTATAGATCGGATGATGCTGGCGTTACCTGGGAAACTTTGCCCTTGCCAGTTAAAACCAGGCCGGTTAGCTTGGCCATATCTCCCCAAAATAATTTAATTTTTATGGGTTTTAGTCGTTAATTTATTTATATGTCTTTATCAATCAACAACTATCAAACAGATTTCGAAAAAGTAGTAGACCATTTTAAGCAGGAGCTTAAGTTAATAAGATCGGGTCGGGCTATGCCTTCTTTAGTAGAAAACATAAAAATAGAAGCCTATGGAACCATGACACCTCTAATAGAATTAGCTTCTATCTCGGCGCCAGAACCTAGGCTTATAGTAGTGCAGCCATGGGATAAAAGTATTATCAAAGAAGTGGACAAAGGTTTGCAAGCTTCTAATTTGGGTGTATCGCCGGTTATTGACGGCGCTGTTATTCGTTTGAATTTCCCTTCTTTGACCGAAGAAAGGCGTCGTGAAACAGTTAAGCTGTTAAACCATAAGTTAGAAGAAGCTAAGGTGGGTGTACGTAATGTTAGAGAGCAGGTTTTAAAAGATTTTAAGGCAGCTAAAGGCGAGGGACAATTAACCGAGGATGATTGGTTTGCTTCTCAAAAAGAACTTCAAAAAGTAGTGGATGAGTATAATGATAAGTTAAAGCAGCTGTCAATTGATAAGGAAAAAGAAATAATGACAGTGTAGGGCAATTAAAATTTAAATAATTTCCAATTCTCAAATTTCAAATTACCAACTAATGTTTAAAATTTTGATTTTTAATTTTTGATTTATATTATAATTATTCCATGTTACTAACCATTATTACTGTTATCGCTATCTTTGCCTTATTAGTTTTAAGCCATGAGTGGGGGCATTATATGGCAGCCCGGCGACTCAAGGTTAAAGTTACGGAATTTGGTTTTGGTTTTCCGCCCCGCCTGTGGGCCTACCAAGACAAATTACGGCAAATGGACTGGTCTATAAATTTATTACCCCTAGGTGGTTTTGTCAGGATAAAAGGAGAGAGCGGGGATTTTAAATCTGAATCTGATAGTTTTTCTTATCAACCAGCTTGGCGCCGAGTAATTATATTGGTCGCTGGTGTGTTTATGAATATGGTCTTGGCTTATGTGTTGTTAACCGCTGGACTCATGATAGGTCTGCCAACAGCTTTAGAAGAATCTGATTTGCCCACAGCGCGCGATGTTAAGGTACAGATTATTTCTATAGAGCCGGATTCAGCCGCTTCGGCGGCCGGACTTAGAACTGGTGATACTATTATTAGTTTAGGAGATAGACGGGTATTTAAAACTAGTGATGTTACTAATTATGTTTTGGAACACGGTCAAGAATCTTTTAATATTATTTATAAACGCGGCAATCAGGAAAATTCTGTGTTAGTTAAGCCTCAGGTTTTGGATAAAATTTTAGGTCGGCCAGTTTTAGGAGTTAGTTTATTGACAACCGGTAAAGTGTCTTATCCTTGGTATCAAGCTATCTGGCGGGGCGGTCAGGCCACTTATTATTTAACTACTGAGATAATTAAGGGTTTTGGCGGTTTATTGCGTAACTTGTTTTTTAAGGGACAGGTACCAGCCGATGTGGCCGGTCCTATTGGTATAGCGGTTTTAACCGGACAAGTGGTGGATTTGGGTTGGATTTATTTGTTGCAATTTGCCGCTTTGTTGTCTATCAATTTGGCTATAATAAATATTTTTCCTTTTCCAGCCCTAGACGGTGGTCGATTGCTTTTTGTGATAATAGAGAAAATTCGACGCAAACCCAATGATCAAAAAATAGAAGC
>JBMORS010000049.1:0-2454 GCA_049319925.1 Patescibacteria group bacterium
TATGTCAATAACAAAACTCCTTTTACCCCTTCGTGCGAAGAGGTAAAAGGATAGTATAAATAAATTAAATTACAAAACCTTTTTAAGCCACTGGCCAGTGTAGCTATTTTTAATTTTAGCCACTTCTCTAGGCGTACCTTGGGCTACCAATTGCCCACCCTGATCGCCGCCTTCGGGACCCAAATCCACCACCCAATCGGCTGATTTAATAATATCCAAGTTATGTTCTATGACCAAAACCGTATTACCCCGATCCACCAATTCATTCAAAACCTGTAACAATCGCTTGGTATCTTCAAAATGAAGCCCAGTAGTCGGTTCGTCTAAAATATACAAAGTCCGGCCAGTAGAACGGCGTGACAACTCAGTGGCCAACTTTATACGTTGAGCTTCGCCACCTGATAAGGTAGTAGCACTTTGACCTAAATGTATATAACCTAATCCAACATCACACAAAACTTTAAGTTTGTCGTAAATAGTTGGAATGTTGTTAAAAAAATTCATAGCTTCCTCGGCTGTCATAGCTAAAACATCAGAAATATTTTTTCCTTTATAATGAACTTCTAAAGCTTGTTGATTATAACGCCGGCCGTGACATTCTTCACATTCCACATAAACATCCGGCAAAAAATGCATTTCAATCCGCACCAACCCATCACCCTCGCAAGCCTCACAACGACCGCCTTTAACATTAAAAGAAAATCGACCAGGATTATAGCCACGAATTTTAGCCTCAGGCAACTGTGAAAACAAATCTCTAATATAAGTAAACACCCCCGTATAAGTAGCTGGATTAGAACGTGGCGTACGGCCAATTGGCGATTGATCAATAGTGATAACTTTATCTATGTTCTCCAAACCAGTAATAGCCTTATGCCGACCGGGTAAATCCTTGGCATTATAAAAATGCTGGGCCAAGGCCTTAGACAGGATATCTGTCATTAAAGTTGACTTACCCGAACCCGACACACCAGTAATACATACCAGCTTACCTAAGGGAATATCGACTGTAATATTTTTAAGATTGAATTCCGTGGCGCCTTTAACAGTAATCTTCTTGCCGTTACCCGTCCGGTATTTAACCGGAATGGGAATAGTTAAATTGCCCGACAAATAACGACCAGTCAAAGAATTTTTAGCTTTAGCCACCTCCTGGGGCGTACCCTGAGCCACTACCTCACCGCCGTGCTTGCCGGCTCCTGGACCAATATCTATCAACTGATCAGCCGACATCATAGTTTCATAATCATGTTCCACCACGATAACTGTATTACCCAAATCCCTTAAACGTTTTAAGGTGACAATCAATTTACTATTATCGCGTTGATGCAAGCCAATCGAAGGCTCGTCTAAAATATAAACGACTCCTACCAAAGAAGAACCAATTTGGGTAGCCAAACGAATACGCTGAGCCTCGCCACCCGACAAGGTAGCGGCTGGCCTGTCTAGGGTTAAATAATCCAAACCAACATCCGTTAAAAATAACAACCGAGCTCTTATTTCTTTTATTATTTGCTGGGCAATTTTTAAATCCCTTTCCGATAAAATTTTATTTTTATCCAATAATTCAAAAAACTGACTAATTTTTGATATTGACAAAGATGTTAAATCAGAAATATTTTGTCCATTAACAGTAACTGACAACATAGCCAACTTTAATCTTTTGCCTTGGCAAGTCGGGCAGGGCCAAACGCGCATATAACGTTCAATTTCACCGCGAATATAATCTGATTCTGTTTCTTTATAACGCCTTTCCAAATTAGGTATAACACCTTCAAAAGAGGTATAAAATTCTCGCACCTTACCAACTTGACTCGAATCGGCATTAACATTATAAGTCCGGCTACCAGTACCGTATAAAACCATTTTTAATTGATCTTTATTCAATTTACTAACCGGCACATCCAAAGAAAATTTATGTTCTCGAGCGACAGATTGAAGAATTCGGTAATACCAAGTTTGATTAGCCGAAGTCCTAGACCAAGGACGAATAGCTCCCTCAGCTAAAGATAAACGCCTATTAGGTATAACCAAATCGGGGTCTATTTCCAATTTAGTACCTAAACCCGTGCAATCAGGACAAGCACCATGAGGCGAATTAAAAGAAAAACTTCTCGGTTCAATATTGGGTAAATCCACATGACATTTAGGGCAAGAAAAATGCTGACTAAACAACATTTCTTGATTAGTCTGGGTATTTAAAACGGTAATAACACCATCGCCTAAATCCAAAGCTGTTTCTAACGAATCAGCTAAACGACTCACATCGTCTGAATCTTTAGATATTGATAAACGATCTATAACCACTTCAATGGTATGTTTTTTTTGCTTATCCACCTGCTTATCTTCGGCTTCTTCTATGGAAATAATATCTCCATCAAAACGCAAACGGACGTAACCAGATTTTTTTAGATTAGCAATAATGGATTTATGTTCTCCTTTTTGATCCCGTAT
>JBMORS010000050.1:0-2418 GCA_049319925.1 Patescibacteria group bacterium
TTTGCGGGTTTCGGCTAAACAGGGTACGGGTGTAGCCGAAGTTTTAAACGCCATTATTAAAAACGTGCCCGCTCCCAAAGTTAGTCAATCAGGTATCACCCGGGCGTTGATATTTGACTCCCGTTACGATGATTTTAGGGGAGTGGTAGCTTCGGTTCGTTTGACTGACGGCCAAATAAAAGCTGGCGATAAATATTGTTTGTTGGGTTCTAAAGCCGATGGTGAAGTTTTAGAAACCGGCATTTATTCACCCAAGTATAACAAAACCAAGCAACTGGTAGCTGGGCAAATTGGTTATGTGGTTACTGGTTTAAAAGACATACGGCAAGTGCGAGTAGGTGATACCTTGGCTTTAAGTAAAACCAGCCAGGCTTTGCCTGGTTACAAAGAAGTTAAACCTATGGTTTTTGCCGGGCTTTATCCTGGGGCCGGACAAAATCCAGGCAAACTCCGGGACGCCTTGGATAAATTAAAGTTGAACGATTCCAGCTTAATGTACGAAGGTGAACACTCGCCAGCTTTGGGTTATGGTTTTAGATGCGGTTTTTTAGGCTTGCTTCACTTAGATGTCACTCGGGAAAGGTTGCAGCGGGAGTATGATTTAAGCATTATAGTAACCACCCCGTCGGTCGCTTACGAAGTTACCACCACTAAAAACGAAACTTTTATTGTGCGCGGCGCTTTGGATTTGCCGCCTATGGAAAATATCAAACTTATCAAAGAGCCAATGGTACGGGTAGATATAGTTAGCCCAGCTGAGTACATTGGTAATTTAATGGGCGTGGCGCAGGATTTTCGCGGTCTTTATTTAACCACTGATTATTTAGGCGGCCGGCAAAACGAAGCCCGGGCGGTGCTACGTTATGAAATGCCTTTAAGTGCCATTTTGGTGGATTTTTACGACCAAATTAAGGGCGTTAGCGCTGGTTATGCTTCGCTTAATTATGAACTGCTGGAATATCAAGCTTGTGATGTACGGCGGCTTAATATACTAGTGGCTGATGAATCGGTCGAGGCTCTGGCTACTATAGTTTACACAGATGAAGCTTATCGCCGCGCCCGGGTTATTGTTAGTAAACTTAAAGATTTATTACCTAGGCAAATGTTTGAAGTAAAAATTCAAGCCGCTTTTGGTGCTAAAATTTTAGCTTCGGAACGCATTCCGCCTATGCGCAAAGACGTTACAGCCAAACTTTACGGCGGCGATGTAACTAGAAAAAGAAAATTATTAGAAAAACAAAAAGCCGGTAAAAAGCGTATGCGTCTGCAGGGCAAAGTCGCTATACCAGCTAAGGCTTATTTAGCCTTAATCAGTCGGCAGGAGTAGATACTAGAATTTAGAAGTTAGAATAATGAATTAAGAATAATTAAAAATCTTAATTCATACTTCGTAATTCTTATTCTAAAGAAAAGCTGGGCTAATAGTTAGCAGTACCATCATCACAGCCACAATAATGCTTATTACCAGCCAGACTTTGTTGCGCCAAGAGTGTTTTTTAGACATAATTAAATAAATTACAAAGTTCAAATTACCAATATCAAATCAATTTCCTAATTTTAATTAACAAATTTGATCTTTAATCATTAATAATTGAATTGTCATTTGATATTTGGATTTTGTCATTAATATTACCTCTATGCTTAACCTTAGCAAATACTTGGAACCAGGTGAAGGCGTGCTTAAAAGATATTACCCAATTTGGTTTAACCAGGCCGGGGCTTTTTTGGCTGGTGGATTTTTTTGGGCAGCAGCTTTATTTTTGTTATGGCCTCTGCTTAAGCAGGGCGATTGGGGAATAATTGGTTTAATTTTATTAGCTATTTTGGGTAGTTATTTTTTACTGCGGGCCAGGTTATTATGGCGCGGCACTTGCCTGGTATTAACAGATAAAAGGTTAATTGACATAAACCGAGCTGGTTTGTTTAAAGAAATTGTTTCTCAAGTAGCTTACTTAAACCTGGAAGATATTAGCTGGAGCAAGCCCGGGCTTTTAGCCAGGTTGTTTGATTACGGCACGGTAACAGTTAGTTATAGTCGGGGCAGTATTAAACTGAATTTTAGCCACATGAAAAATCCCAAAGAACTGGCCAGTCAATTAATCAGTCGACAAAAAATTGTTTAATTTTCTAAAACAGTTGTTAGGCTATATAATAACTACATGACCAAACGTTATGATTTTTGGAGCATAATAACTTCGCGCCTATTTTTGCTGGTAGCTGTTTTGGCTATCGTCGGCATCGGCGTTGGTATTACCAAGGGTATGCTCAGGCGGGCTGAGTTGCAAAAAGAAATCGCCAAGCTGGAAAACGATATTAATACTCTGCAAAACAAGAACAGTGAGCTTGGTAAATTAATTGATTATTTAGCCACTGATGAATTTAAAGATCGGGAAGCTAGGTTGCGTTTGGGTTTGCAAA
>JBMORS010000051.1:0-2387 GCA_049319925.1 Patescibacteria group bacterium
AATTCGGGCGGAAAGTTTTAGTGTTCGTCCGGCTTTATTAGAGAATCCTAATTTACAAACTACGTCTGATGCTTATAAGACACAAAATTGTCCTTCAGTCTCTGAGCTAGCCGCGGGTGTAAAATTTTTTATTACCGGTTATTATAAACCGGCTTATGGTGATAAGGAAAAATATCAAAGTTTTGAATGTAATGTGGCTATGCAATGTTCTTGCCCGGAACCGCCAGGTCGATCTAATGAGTATAGTTGTAAAACTGCCGGTAATAAAACTTGGCGGCCGTGTAATAATTTTGATTCTAGCAAGTCTTATTGTAATAAGACAAGCACAGGAGTTGAACCGACTGCCTGGCAAACAGCCGCGACCAGTTCCTGTTTGCCCAAAGGCACGGTTTTTAAAGTTTTTGGTAGTAAATTACCGACAGTTAATTCAAAAGTATGGGTGGCGGAAGATTCTGGCGGTTGGATAACCGGTCGTCGAGTTGATTTGTTTACTGGTCAAGGTAGTGATGCTTATAAACAGGCGGTTGATTTGACTGGTGAAGTTATGATTAAGGTTTGTCCTAATAATGATAAAACTAAATGTTCCTAATCTTAAAATAAACGATGTTTACAACAGTTTATGCTTGTTCTAATTGCGATGCTCAGTACCCCAAATGGTTGGGGCGTTGTTCAGAATGTGGTCAGTTTGGTACCATAGCGGATCAGCCGTCCCTTATCAGTAAATCCAAAAATAGTTTATCAACTCCATCAGTGGCTGCTAGTGTAACTTTTTTAAGACCCGGGTTGGGTAGTAAGACTAGCCAGCGCCTCCCAACTGGTTTTAGGGAGGTAGACAGGGTCTTGGGTGGTGGCTTACCGTTTGGGTCTGTTGTTTTATTGACAGGTGAGCCTGGTGCTGGTAAATCG
The DNA here is from genome assembly GCA_049319925.1 of Patescibacteria group bacterium. Taxonomy (GTDB): domain Bacteria; phylum Patescibacteriota; class Patescibacteriia; order Veblenbacterales; family UBA10138; genus JAHITT01. Next base: position 907 of record JBMORS010000051.1, read on the forward strand.
ACTCTATTACTAGCTTTGGCTGATAAATGTCAACAGCCGGTTTTATATGCTTCTGGTGAAGAGGCTTTAGAGCAGATTGAGCAGCGAGCTAGTCGTCTTAAATTAAAGGGCCTCAGCTTAGGTTTCACGGTCGACAATAATATAGGGTCGATTGCCCAGGCTGTTCGTCAGACTAAGGTAAATTATTAATAATAGATTCCTTACAAACAGCTTGTTCGACCGATTTATCAGGTCAGGCTGGTTCTTCTAATCAACTTAAGGCGGTCTTGGCCGATATTATAGCTTTGGCCAAGGAAACCAAAACGGCTGTTATAGTTATTGGTCACATTATAAAGTCTGGACAAGCGGCCGGACCTAAAACAATAGAGCATTTGGTGGATATTGTTTTAAGTCTGGAAAGTTTAGACAGGCAATCGGTTAAAATTTTGCGGGCCAGTAAAAACAGATTTGGCTCGACTGATGAGGTAGGGGTTTTTCAAATGGAGGACGGCGGTTTGATAGAGGTGGAAAATCCGTCGGCTTTATTTTTAAACGACAGACATACGGGCGCCGGTTCTTGTATTACAGCTTTGCAGCAGGGTTCCCGCAGTTTATTAGTGGAGGTACAGTCACTAGTTACCAGAGTCACCAAGGTAAATTATCCCAAACGGGCTACTACTGGTTATGATAATAATCGTTTGCAGCTTTTAATAGCCGTTTTAGAAGAAAAAACCGGTTTAAAACTGGGTTATAATGATGTTTATATTAATTTAGCCGGCGGTCTTAAGAGTAAAGAGCCGGCACTTGATTTAGCGGTGTGCTTATCTATTATTTCGGCTAAACAAAAAAGACCCTTACCTAAAGATCTAGTTGTGTTTGGCGAAGTCGGTTTAGCTGGTGAGGTTAGAGTAGTGGCTGATATAGCCAAAAGATTGCAAGAAGCCGCTCGTTTAGGTTTTAATCAGATAATTTGTCCAGTTTTGCCAGCTAAGGTTAAACTGCCCATAGGGCTTAATATTATCCAGATAAAAAATTTATTTGAATTAATGGATTGGGTGTAAGGGATAAGAAGTTAGAATTCAGCCTTACTAATGAAAGCTTAGCTTTCATTCCCCGTCGGGGGATACTGGTTAAAGTCAGCAGAATCAAGGCAAATACTTCCATACTTGCAAGTATGGAAGTATTTGCCAAAAACCGTAATTCATAATTCATGCTTCGGTATTCTATTGTTAGGATTTATAAAAAACAAGAGCCGGACACCTTACGGGCCGGCTTGGATTAATTATTTACAGTTTAATACCATTTTGATTTAAGAATTTTTTAGTTTCACTATCAGTTATTTGGAAAGGGATTTTTTTAGCTTGAAAATGTTTGACTGCCGTAACAATATCGGTACTTCCATTAGTGGGAGTAGGAATACTAGATAGTACCAGACCGTAACAACAATCAGTTCGGATTGTTATATCCTGGTTTAGCTGGCCGTTTTTATTTGTTGATACACG
>JBMORS010000052.1:0-2380 GCA_049319925.1 Patescibacteria group bacterium
TAATTAGGTTTAGACTTGACAACAACGGAAAAACTTCTATACTACAGTGGCGTTCTCAATAACTAAAGTTAAGCCAAGATTAACTATTTTATCGGTTTTAAGCTTATAAAAATAAGTTTAAAGCTAGGATATATTTTGTAGTTTTTATATTTTTTAAATAATGACTACGTTAGACTCCTCAACCAGTTCAAGTAATATTGGTTCCAATGCTAAAGGCTTTTTAGAAGTGGAAGGTGAAGTGCAAGAGCTTTTACCAGCGGCAACTTTTAAAGTAAGGTTGGATAATGGTCATGAAATTTTGGCGCATTTATCGGGTAAGATGCGTATGTTTAAAATAAGATTATTGCCCGGTGATAGGGTTAAGGTAGAAATGACACCTTATGATTTAACCAAAGGGCGCATAGTTTACAGATATTAATTTATGAAAGTAAGAGCATCAGTTAAACCAATTTGTAAAAAATGTCAGGTAATCCGCCGTCATAAAAGATTGGTGGTTATTTGTGACAACCCTAAGCATAAACAGCGTCAAGGTTAATTTTATTTATTTATGGCTCGCATTGCCGGTATAAATTTACCAAATACTAAAAGGATTGAAATAGCTTTAACTTATGTTTTTGGCATAGGTTTACCTTTGTCCAAAAAAATCTTAGCCGTTACTCAGATTGATCCTAATACTAGAACTAAAGACTTATCAGAAGAGCAGGTAGCTCGTTTAAGGGAAATTATAGAGAAAACCTATCGGGTGGAGGGTGATTTACGCCGAGTGGTCATGATGCATATTAAGAGATTAAAAGAAATTGGTTCTTACAGGGGTTATAGACATAACCGTCATTTACCCTTACGGGGACAAAGAACTAAAACTAATTCTCGTACGGTGCGTGGTAATGTGCGTCGTACTATGGGTAGCGGACGTAAACCAACAGCTCAAAAGACTTAATTTTCAAATATGACTGAAGATATTAAAAAAATTACAACTGACAATCAAGCAGCTGTTTCTGGTGGGGAGACAGATTCTAAGGAAACAGCTACTAAAAAACGTCGTTCTAAAAAGAAGCGTCAGGTGGCTCGTGGCCAAGCGCATATTTTGGCTACTTATAATAATACCATTGTTAGTTTAACTGATCAGACTGGTGGAGTTTTGGTAATTAGTTCAGCTGGCCAAGCGGGATTTAAAGGTGCCAAAAAAGCTACACCGTATGCGGCTGGTATTATAGTTAAGACGGCAGTAGAAAAAGCCAAGGATTACGGCCTTAAAGATGTAGAAGTTTTTGTAAAAGGTGTTGGTATGGGGCGCGATGCTGCTATTAGGGCTTTATATGCTAATGGTTTAAACGTTTCTTCTATTAAAGATGTTACGCCGGTGCCGCATAACGGTTGCCGTCCGCGTCGCCCGCGTCGGGTGTAATAATTTTATTTATGGCTAGATATTTAGGACCAAAACATCATATGTGTCGCCGCGTCGGCGAAAGATTGTGTACTTCAGATAAATGTCCTTTAACAAAAAGGAATTATCCGCCTGGAGTTCATGGTGTAAAAGGACGTTCCAAATTAACTGGTTATGGTTTACAGTTAAGGGAAAAGCAAAAAGCTAGATGGATTTATGGTGTTTTAGAGAAACAGTTTAGACGTTATTATCAGGAAGCTATTAGACAAACAGGTGCAACAGACGTAGTTTTTCTGCAACTTTTGGAAAGTCGGTTAGATAATATTGTTTATCGGATGGGATTAAATAAAACCAGACAAGGCGCTCGTCAAATTATTAACCATGGTCATGTTGAAGTAAATGGTAAAAAAGTTGACATTGCTTCTTATAATCTTAAACCAGGTGACGTAGTCGGTGTTAAAAAGAACAGTCTGGATAAAGCTTATTTCAAAAATTTGCAAAAGTCTTGGGGTCAGAATCCGAAAGTTTATGATTGGTTGGTGGTGGATGATAAGGAATTTAAGGCTAAGTTGTTGGCTTTGCCTACGCCGGAACAAGCTGCCCAGCCTTTTGACATGAAATTAATTGTTGAATATTATTCGCGCTAAATTTTAACCAATTGCTTATGGAGCCACTTTTGTTACCGCAATCAATTGTCAGCGAGCCTATTACAGATAACAGGGCGCGGGTGATTATAGAGCCGTGCTATCCTGGTTATGGCACTACTTTAGGTAATGCCTTAAGGCGTGTTTTATTGTCTTCTTTGCCAGGCGCTTCAGTAGTGGCAGTAAAAATAACTGGAGTAGATCATGAGTTTTCTACTTTGCCGGGTGTAAAAGAAGATGTAGTGGATATATTATTAAATATTAAGCAATTGAGAGTTAAGCTATTTAGCAACGAATCAGTTGTTTTTAAACTTAATGTTACTGGAGAGAAAACAGTTACAGCGGCTGATAT
>JBMORS010000053.1:0-2377 GCA_049319925.1 Patescibacteria group bacterium
ATAATCAAAAACCGCTAACCGCCGCGGCCGGCGTTTTAAAGGCACAACCTGAACGACAGTTGACTGATTAAACATAAACTTTAATAAGCTAATTCCGCCACCAACCAACCCGCCTCATAAGGAGCTTCAAAAGATTTGGCGTTAAAAACAATTTTTTTTCTGGGTAGCAAAGATTTTAACAAAACTGCCGGGGACCAAATGGTTTGCCGGCTGGCTGTTAACAGCTCTATCGGCAAATTAAATATAGAATCCCAATCGTCGGTCTGACAAAAATTTAAAAATTGTTGGTTAAAAAGTTTGGCCTCAACTTGATTATCTTTAGTTACTCGGCCCAACTCTCCAGAGGCCAATAAAGCCACCCGACTAGAACCTGATTGTAGTTGCTCGTGCAAAGATCGGCTGACCAAACTTAAATTATCCAAACTTATTTGTTGAGGAATCTGTAGATAAACTAAAGGTATTTCCAATATTGATTTGCCTAAAAGCAGCAAAGGCACACCGGCTGTATAAGGTAAATTTGCTTGACTAATCAAAGGAATCGGAAAAACTGATTCTAAGGATTCTTTTAAACGGTGGGTAAAACCAACGGCTATTTTTACTTCAGCCTGACTGATAAAATCACCCAATGAAGGATAATTCAGTTGAACTACTGAATTCTGTAAAAAAGCCCAACCTGATTTAGATAATTGATCGTCAGGACTAGGACTAGACAGTAAAAAAATAATATCCGGACGCCGTAATGACATTTCTAATCCCACCTCACCAACACTGCGACTAGTTTTAATCGCGGCCTGCCGAATACCATCTTTTAAACCCGGTAATAAAAGAGGGGAATTGGGTAGTAAAGCAGCGTCAATTATGGGCATATGATTTAATTTAAGATTGACCGATTGGGTCACCTAAAACATGTATATTAACCGCCTCGTCTGTGGTGATTAATACCTTATTAAAATCAAATCCTAAGTCCAAAAAAACTTGCTCCGATAAAAACGGTCGGCGGGCTTGGTTGGATATTAAATATACGGTCGATTGAGAGACAGAACGAATTAACTGACCATCGCGAAAAGTAACAGGCAAACTAGTTGGATACTTATCCAATTGTTGACTACTGGCCGAACTGATAGATCGGTTTTTAAAATTAGTTTTTAATATCTCTGGCGACCAAATAGGGTGTTTCAAGCCGTCCTGCACCCACCAAACTCCACCAGTTTTTGTATCCTGAAGTAAAGCACCCAAAGGATAAATAGACTTAACAGTTATAGGTTCACCTTCGCCGTAAAGGGCTATATCATCGGGACTAACATTAATTATTTCTTCAGGATTAATACCTAAACGACGCAAAACATCAGACGAAGCTATACCACGTAGCATATCATCAACTAACAAATAAACCGTACCCTTAGGTACTCGCAACCAAGAGTAATTAGCAAATTTTATAGGGTTGCCTAAGGGATATTTAAGCAAATCCGTTTTGTTAACTGTTAAAACTGAATCAAAATCTTCATAGTAAGATAAAAAGACTGACCGATTGGCAAACTGACGCCTTAAACCATTTTGAATATAATAAACCTCATTTTCACCATCAACATTAAGCAGAGTGCCATCAGGATAAAAACGGCTAAAATAACGATTCCAGACCGTCCATAACAATTTATTGCCAGACAAATGAGGTGTGTAAGTATAGGCTATGGCCGTTGCTTTATTAGCCGGTACAACAATTTGTCCGTCAACCGATTTGGGTAAGCCAGGACCAAAACCAGAAATAGTGCGGCCGAGACTTTCTAAATCGGGCAGATAACTTAAGCGGATTCTTTTAGCGGCACTATAAACCTGATTATAAAAACCCTTAAACTTTTGCAACAAAGGATCGTCTAAACTACAACTATCACAAACGGCGTAACCAGTCGCCCAATCAAAATTCTTTTGACTAGGATTCAAATTTTCTATTAAACTTTGTTCTTTTTGCAAAAGAACTAATAAAAATTTAGGATTTATTTTAAACTCTTGAGCTGACAAATAAATAATTTGATCTGCTCTAAGTGAAGTAATCGGGTCAATATAACTAGCTAATCGGCTGTTTTTATCTGTCAAAAAAAAATTTATCTGATTAATATCCATGGCTAAATAATCAAACATATCATCATCAGACAATACATAATTATAATCAAACTCATCACTGGCCAAAACCTGAGTCACAGGCAAAACCGAACCAATCCAAATGGTAAAAAAGATAATAAAAAACGCACCTATAGTTCGCTTTAACATGTAATACATTATAACAAATTAACAACCTTAATTCAATTTATTAAGCAAACAAACTTAAACTGTTTTTAAAACAAATAGAGTGTTATAATTAAGCCTAAGTATGAGATTATGG
>JBMORS010000054.1:0-2366 GCA_049319925.1 Patescibacteria group bacterium
TCGCAATAGTTTTAGTGGTTTGTTTAGCGGTTTGCTTTTGGGGTTGTGGCTGGTGGCCATAGCTGGTTTGGCTGTGTCGGCAGCTGATTTGGGGCCGAAAATAAACAATTATTTAGCTACCAGTCAGGAACAGGTGCAAATAAGCCGAACTTATGATCACAAAGATTTTTCTAAGCTTTATATTGGTGGCACTATTCAGGCAACAGTTAAGCCGGGTAAAGATTTTTCTATAACAGCTGTCGGTCGGCAGCAGGATTTAGACAGGTTGTCTTTTGATTTAGTAGACGGTCAATTGCAAATAACCCAAGTTTCCCGTCAGACCAAAGGCAAGATTTGTTTTTTCTGTTGGGACAAAACAGTTAATTTACAAATTACTTTACCAGAGTTGGTGTCTTATGTTGGTATAAACCGCAGTCAGGCGGATATCAGCGGTTTTAATAAAGACCTTTACGTAAGTCTGGGCGAGGTATCGCAAAGCCAACTGGCTTTAGTGGGACAGAATTTAAATTGTTCTTTAAGTGGTATTAATAGCCAATTGCATTTAACAGGTCAGGCTAAGGCGGTTGATTGTAGGCTTAATGGTCAGGCTAGGTTACAGACAGCCGATTTTAAGGCGGATAGTATAAAATTAAAACAATCGGTTTTATCCAAGGTATATTTGGTGGGTCAGGGCGGTTATTTAGAAAGTGAACTTAGTGATTTAAGCCGTTTGCAGGCCCTAACTTGGCCGAGTGACCAGATAAAACTGATGGTTCAGGATAACGGCCGGGCTGAGGTTTATGCTTTGGAAAAATTAACAGCCGAAGTTCAGGATAACGGCCGGGTTTTTTATAAAGGTCAGCCAGTAGATTTGATTAAGCAAGAAAACGATAATGGTCGTGTGCAAAAAAAAGGAGCGGACGGCGATTCGGAAGATTATAGTTTTTATTGGCAACCGGTTGATGAAAATCTTATTATAAAATTTGACAGCCGAATTTATTCGCCGATTATGTCATCCATTAGGGGAATTGCTTTGCGGCCGGATTATCAGGTTGATTATCCAGTAGAGTATGAATGGTACACTGACAAGGGTTCACTGGTTGAGGATTGGTCTAAACCGGTTTATATAAATAAAATTATTAATCAAGGTCAGCCGGTTTATTGGACATTTGGGCCGAGTGATAAGTTAGACAACCAAGACGGACCGATTACTGTTTATTTAAAAGCTAAAGACATAACTAGCGGACAGACTAAAGATACAACAGCTTTGGAACTGGATTGGCTAGACCAGATAACCGTTCAGGTAAAAGATTAATTTAAAAACTCCCGTTTAAATTCGGGAGTTTTAAATTAGTAGATTTTGATTTATTATTAGTAGGTATGAATTATTCTAATAAAGTCATTCCAGTGTTAAGACAGGTTAAGGATTTACTATTACCCGGTTTTGGCCAGGCGGCTATTATAAATCAAAAAGATAATTCAGCTGTTAATGTTGTGACAAAGTTGGATTTGCAGGTAGAAGAGTTTGTTTCCGTTGAGCTTAAAAAAATATATCCAACCATAGGTTTTGTGGGCGAAGAATTTGGTGGTAATCGTCAGGCTGGCAGATTTTGGCTGATGGATCCAATAGACGCTACTGGGCATTTTGTTAGAGGATTGCCTTTTTGTACTTGTATGATTGCCTTAATCGAGGATGGTCAGGTGGTTTTTAGCGCGGTTTATGATTTTGTGCGTGATTTAATGTACTGGGCTCAAAAAGACCAGGGCGCTTATTGCCAGCAAGCAAGACTAACTGTCAGTAGCCGTGATTTAAGCCAGGCTTATATTTCCTGGGAAAGTCGGTTGGATAATGAAACAGACAAACAAATTTTTGAACGTCTTAAAAAACAAACTATTTTATTAAAAACTATCAGCGCCGGTTGGGAGTTTGCTATGGTGGCGGCTGGAAAATTGGACGCCCGATTATGCTTTAACCCTTATGGCAAAGATTATGATTTTGCCGCCGGGTCATTGTTGGTTAGAGAAGCCGGCGGAGTAGTAAATAATTTAGGTAGCCAGACTTACGATTATAGCAATGTTAATTTTATTGCCGCTAACCAGGTAATTTATAAGCAGTTGACCCAAGGCCCTGGCAAAATTTGGTAATTTAATATTTTCTAACTACAGCTGTGACCACACCACCGATTTTTAATTCTTGGCGGGGTATAATTGGCTGATAGTTTTTATTGGCCGGTAGCAGTTTAGTTTGGCCGTTTTGCTTGTCAAAATATTTAAGAGTCCATTCGTTATCAACTTCAGCTACTACGATGTCGCCGTTTTTAGGAGTGCGACCCCGTTCCACAATAACTTGATCGTCTGGTTGAATGCCAGCCTCGATCATAGAATCG
>JBMORS010000055.1:0-2312 GCA_049319925.1 Patescibacteria group bacterium
TCAGCAGTCTAAAAGCCCGTCTTTTGTCTGGCAGGCTAATGTACAAGGCGGGCAAAGATTTGTTGGGCAAGGCGGACGTTTAGTTGGAGCAGGCAATGGTGGCTCTGTAATTAATGGCGATATTATCAGCCGCGATGATAAATCAATTACTGTTAAATTAAGAGACGGTGGTTCTAAAATAGTTTTTTTGTCCGACCAGACCGAGATAGGTAAATTGGTCAGCGGTCAAGTAGATGATTTAAAAGAAGGGGAAACAATTATGGTAACCGGTACGACTAATAGCGATGGCAGCCTAACAGCTAAAACAATTCAATTACGTCAAATGCCCATAGTTGACCAGGTTAAACAATAAAAATTATTTTTAGTTAATAAAAAAATAACGGGCGGCCTGGTTTAGGTCGCTCCGTTTTAATGAGAATATTTTTAATTATGAAGTAAGGAGTTGAGCAAATTCTTTGACCCGGCTTTTTTCGAGGCAGATGCCAATATTATCGCCTTCACTGGCCTGAAGTATTCCCGTTCGATTTTTTTCCAAACGTACCATGTTGTCAAATATTTTAGTGCCATCCACAAAAATTTCCACAGCTTTGTTAGTCAAGGACACCGTGCCTTTCGTTATTTCTGCCAGTAGGATAGTTCCTTTGGTTGGGTTGGTTGTCAAGGATTGGGCTTCGCTGGAATAAATTATTTTTTTTACTATCCCCTGAAAATCTTTACCTTCAATGGTACAATTTTCTACCTTGGAAATACAGCAAGTTGCCGGGTTGTAGGGTGATCCGTCTTTCATAGTGCTACTCCTTGTTAAAGATTGTTTTTGGTTTTGTTTTTTATATACCTTAATTAAAAAGGTATTTAGGTTACAAATTATTATATATTGTAGGGTCTGTCAAGTTTTTGGCTAAGTTTAGCCTTTTAATAATATTTAAGTTATACACAACCTACTACCTTGTATAACATAGTAGTTAATGCTATACTGTTAAGTATTAATTTAAAAATTATGGCTAATGACAGCTTAATTCAAATAGATAATACCAAAGCTCAGATGCGCAAAGGCCTTTTGGAGTTTTGTATTTTACTGGTAATTTCTCAGGAAAAAGCTTATGCCAGCAGTATTTTAGACCAGTTAACCAAGGCTGATTTAATAGTAGTAGAAGGCACTCTGTATCCTTTGTTAACCCGTCTTAAGAACGCTGGGCTGTTAACTTACGATTGGGTAGAAAGCAGTGGCGGACCGCCGCGTAAGTATTATTCCCTGACTGAGGAAGGTAAAAAATTTTTGGACCAGCTGAGCAAAACTTGGCGGTCGCTTGATAAATCTATAAATTCTTTAATTAAAAAATTTAAGTAGTCTTATGAAAAAAGCAATTTCCATAACTTTAGCCGGTTTAGTTTTTAATATAGAAGAAGATGCTTACCAAAAATTGGATTGGTATCTTAATTCTATTCGCCGGCATTATCAGAATAACAACGAGGAAAAAGAAATTCTGTCTGACATTGAATCTAGTCTGGCGGAAAAATTTTCCAGCAAATTAAAAACCAGTCGGCAGGCTATTACTTTAGGGGAGGTAGAGGAGGCTGTTAAGGTAATGGGTACTATTGAGGAAATAGAAGTTGAACCATCTTTATCTAATCATCAATCAGATATTCCAGTTGAATCGACTGCTGCCAGAAAACTGTACCGTAATCCAGATGACGCCATAATCGCTGGCGTTTGTTCGGGGCTGGCTGCCTACTTTGGGCTAGATCCGGTTTATATTAGGTTGCTGTTTATTCTGTTGGTGTTCGTGAACGGGTTGGGTTTGTTAGCTTACGCGGCTTTGTGGATAGTTATGCCGCCGGCTAAAACTAGCGCTCAAAAATTAACTATGCAAGGTGAACCAGTTAATTTAAAAAAAATAGAAGAAGTTGTTAAGGAAAAATCCAAATTGGTTAAAGAAGAAGGTCAGGCCATGCTTAAGGGTTTAAGCCAACACCGCGGTGGTTTTTATAGGCTGCTTAGTTTTCCAGTACGTCTTATGGAAGCGGCTTTTGGTTTTTTAAAAAAAATTTTTAAAGTGCTTGGCCCGGTTTTAAGCGTGATTTTGGGAATAATTTTTACCGTGGCTAGTTTGGTAACGGTTTTGGGTTTAACTGTGGCTTCGGGTTTGGCTTTATTCAACATTAATTCGCCTTATTTGGTGTCGGATTTACCACTTAATTTATTGGCTGTTTCACCTTTTTATTATGCTGCCATTTTAAGTCTTTATTTTGTGGCTTTGGTGCCAATAGTTTTTTTGTTGTTATTGGGTTGGACGTTTATCCGACGTCGCAAT
>JBMORS010000056.1:0-2271 GCA_049319925.1 Patescibacteria group bacterium
AATAATTATAAGGTTCGTCATTTAACAAATAATATTTTCATATGAATAAAAGTAAAGTACTATATTGCATTATCGCCATATTATTCAGCGTATTTATGTTTATATATGGTGGATATGACGATAGTCCTGGGGCGCAAGGACTTGGAATAGTAATATTTATTATAAGTATTGCCAGTCTAATAAAAAGTAAAAAGAAAACTTTAAACAACTAAAAGTATAAACCATTAATTTATGCAAAATATCGCCAAAAGACTTACTATCTGGGCTATTGCCATAGTACTTTTATTAATGATACCTCTCACGGCGATGCAATTTAGCCAGGAAGTGAATTGGGATTTATTTGATTTTGTTTTAATGGGCGCTGTGCTGTTTGCTATTGGTCTGGCTTATGAACTGATAGCTAGAAGATCACAAAAAACCTTATATCGAACTGCTTTTGTTATTGGTCTTGTTGGAGCTTTTCTTCTTTTTTGGATAAATGGCGCCGTGGGTATTATTGGAAACGAGGGACATCCCGCCAACTTAATGTATGGAGTAGTATTTCTTGTCGGTTTAATTGGCTCTCTTATAGCTCGTTTTAAACCGCGCGGAATGGCCTTTACATTATTTACAGCCGCTTTTGTTCAAATACTAATTCCTATAATTGCGCTCTTTATTTGGCCGCCAGTTGTTATGTCTTGGACACCAGGCCTAATAGGCGTGTTCGCACTCAACTCATTTTTTGCTATTCTGTTTATAGTGTCGGCAGTGCTTTTTCAGCGCGCTGACGTTAATAGTATCAATTAAAGAATTAAAATTTATTATATGACCAACTTAACTTTTAAAGAACTTATCCAAAAAACCAATCAAATTATAGACGCTTTTAAAAAAGTGGAACAAAAAGAATGGGGCATAGAAGGTAATATGATAGAGCTCATGAAACAAGTGGGCGAGCTTAGCAAAAATGTTATGATGCTAGAAAAATATTACTTAGCACATAGAGATAATGATCCTAAATACAACACCGCCTCAAAAGAGGCTATAGCCAACGAACTTTCTGATATATTGTTTATGATTATTCGGATAGCCAATCATTACAGCATAGATTTAGAAACCGCACATTTAAAAGAACTGGCCTTGGCTATGGAATCATTAGAAAATAAATCTTAACTTATTAATCAACACATATGTCTATTTGCGACAAAAAACACGGCGACGGGATTGCCGGCGGAATATACGGCCTAGGTTTAATTGGCGCGGCTGTTTATTACATTCAGCAGGCCGACAGCTTTGTTATGGGCCTTATGGGTGTGCTAAAGGCCATTATTTGGCCAGCCATGCTAATTTACAAACTAATGCACTTTTTAGGCATGTAATTATTTCCTTAAATAGGCTAATTCGTACGAATTAGCCTATGATATCCACAGTGTATATATGTTTAAGAAAAAAATAACCTTAAGCTATTTAAGCAAAAATTTATCTGTAGTAATAGGTTTAGTTCTAGTTTGGCGGGGGATTTGGTATATACTAGACTGGCTGGATTATGAATTATGGGGCGGCTACCATGGTTGGACAGCCTTAGGTGGAGTTATTCTAGGTTTAATAATCCTATATATTCCAGACAAAGATCTAAAAGAAATTCAAAAGCTTTAAACTAGTATTCCTATTTAACGACCAAACATTTTTTGACATTCTTCGGGGCTGGAACAAGGTGGAGTAGACACTCCTTGACGTTGCTGCAATTCTAAACGCTCTTTTTGTTCTTCTGAATTTTGTTCCATCAATCTTTTTTGCTCTTCACTAGCTTGCTCCATTTGTCGTTTTTGTAATTCAAATTTTTGTTCCTGCTGCTGTTTAATTCTTTCTCGTTCCTGCTCCTGCAGCTTATTTTTTAATTCCTGAATTTCCTCTGGTCTAGGCTGACGGTCAGTTGGCAATTGATTCCTTATTTGGTTACGGTTAAGTTCGACTCCTTCTGGCAAATCCTGACCTTCTATAGCTTTATTAATCTCTCTTTCTTTAATGCGCTCCTGATATTTATTCATAGTCTCCTGAAAGCAGGGGCCAATTTTTTGTGCCTGCTCTTTGGTAATAGTTTTATCACCGCTTAAAAAAGATTCTAATTTCCCTGCAAACAAATTATCAAGGCAAGCTTGCACTTCCGGCCTAGCTTCTTCTGGAACCTGCTTTAAGCCTTCACGAATACGATTAGCGCCGTTTTGCATATCCGCTTTATCCTCATCACTCATTAAATCATACTTAAGAGCAAAATCTCGACAAACTTCGGCGTTA
>JBMORS010000057.1:0-2257 GCA_049319925.1 Patescibacteria group bacterium
GGTCGGGGCAGTGATTTGGTGGTTTATTTGGCAGTCCTTATTTTGTTTTATTTGGTTTTTAAAATGGTGGTTCGCTTGGAAAAAATAGAGCAGCAGTTAACCATGATAGTCAGATCTTTGGCTAAACCGAACAGTCCGAGTAACAAAAACGAGGCGACAGATAAAAAGTAGCGGCTTAGTTTTATGAAGGCGGCTATTATTATAGTTACTTATAACGGGGAAAAATGGCTGGAGACAAGCCTAGGCTCTTGTTTTAGTTATGCGCCAGGGGTGCCGGTTTATTTGGTGGATAACGCTTCCACCGATAGAACAGTAGAAATAATCCAACAAAAATATCCGTCGGTTAAGTTAATTGTATCTAAAACCAATAGTGGTTTTGCGGCTGGTAATAATATTGGCTTAAAGGCGGCTCTAAAAGACGGGGTGGAGGCGGTTTTACTTTTGAATCAAGATGCGGCTTTGCAACTAGGAACTTTGCCTAAGTTAGTACAGGTTTTAAATGACGATATTACGATTGGCGCCGTTCAGGCTGGGCTTTATTTGCCGGATGGGCGAGTTAATTCTTTGGGCAATTGTTGGCACTACTTAGGTTGGGGCTATGCTGGCGGCAATGGTTTAACCTTGGCTGAGGCCGACAAGCAGCTACCTTGGTTGAATAAAGATTTAGCAATACCTTATTTTTCTGGCGCCGGAGTTTTATTAAGAACGGCTACACTGCGTCAGGTTGGACTGTTGGATGAAGAGCTTTTTATGTACCACGAGGATTTAGAATTATCTTTACGCTTTTTAAGCAGCGGCTGGAATCTTAAGGTAGCGCCAGCGGCCAAAATAATTCATTATTACGAAGCTGGTCGTTCCTTAAAGCAGTTTTACTATATGGAAAGGAATCGCTGGCTAGTTTGGTTGAGTTATTTTAAGCTGCCGACTTTGTTATTGCTGCTTACGCCCTGGCTAGTCAGTGAGGCCGTATTGCTGGCAATAGCTTTTTACAAAGGTTGGCATAAAGAAAAAATTAAAGCTTATCTATACTGTTTAAGCCGTTTGGCTCAGCAGGGCATAATTAATAGGCGTCGACGCCTTAAAAAATTAAAAATAGTCAGCGATCGGAAAATTTTGTCTTTGGCTAGTCCTAAAATTCAGTTTCAGGGCGGCAATGATTTTGTGACAGAATATATTTTTAATAGTTTAAGCGCCTTAGTCTGGCGGATAGTATATTTTTTTATTAGGTGGTAATTTATGAAAATTAAAGTAGCTCAATTAACCTGTGTTTATCCACCTTATGGCGGCGGTATCGGTCGAGTAGCTTATGATTATGCCAGTTGGTTAAAAGATGATTATCAGGTAACGGTTTTTACGCCTCGTTATCATAAAGGGCAAACTTTTTTAAATAATCCCGGGGTCAGTCTGCAAACTTTCAGACCAGCCATAAGTTTTGGTAAGGCCGCCTTATGGCCCGGTCTTAAGGGCTGGCTTAAATATTTTGATATTGTTCATTTGCATTATCCTTGGTTTGGGGTCCAGGAGTGGCTGCCATATTTACCTAAATCGATTAAGTTGTTAATAAGTTATCATATGAAACCGCTGGCGCCGGGTTTAAAAGGCTGGTTGTTTAATTTAGACCGGCGGTTGTTTGAAAATGAATTATTAAAGCGGGCTGATATTTTATTGTGTTCAACCCAAGATTATTTAAATGGGGTTATTAAACCTAGCTCGGAATTTATTAATAAATGGCATGTTTTGCCTTTTGCGCCAGACAACCAATTTAAGCCTCAAGCGGCTGATTTGAATTTAAAAAATAGTTTGGGAATAAAAAGTCATGAGTCGGTAATTTTGTTTGTCGGCACTTTGGATAAGGCTCATTATTTTAAAGGTTTGAATATTTTGTTAATGGCGGCGGCGCAATTACGGCAACCTTTTAAAATTTTGTTAGTCGGCGGCGGTGATAAAAAAATTTATAAAAATTTGGCCGAGGATTTGGGAATTATTGACCGTTTGGTTTTTGCCGGTTATGTGCCAGATAAAAAATTACCCGCTTACTATAATCTAGCGGATGTATTGGTTTTTCCGTCTCTTAATCAATCCGAGTCTTTTGGGCTAGTGGCTTTGCAGGCTATGGCTTCAGCTAAACCGGTAATAGCCTCCAAATTGGCTGGCGTTCAGGAATTAATAAAAGATGGAGAGAATGGTTTATTAGTCTCCCCGGGTAATGTAAACAGTTTGGCACTGGCTTTAGATGGATTGCTTGATGCCCCGGATT
>JBMORS010000058.1:0-2236 GCA_049319925.1 Patescibacteria group bacterium
TTTCTTATAATTCTCTGGAATGTCAAAAATAACCAAGGTAGGAGAATAGTTGGCCTGTTTATTATGGTTGTATTTTAGTTTGTTGATTAGTTCGGTTGTTAGATTTTTGTTGTTTAAATAAATTGATAATTTTTTGCCCTGGCATTTTGTTTTAATGTAGTTGCTTCTTTTTAGATTATAGGTAACTTTTTTACAATAAGCTTCATCCTTTAACTTTTTTATTATTTTTATGTCACAGCCAGTTTGTATCATCAATGATTGATGGCTGGTAATAAAATTACTCAACTCAATAAAACTAATCGTACTCTTGCCAATTAGTTTAATAATAGCTAACAGGATTTTGGTAGCTGGTGTCTTTGTCCCTCCTAGGTAAGACATAGCGTTATTAGTTTAGATTATGTTTTAATTATAGTATAGTTTTTGTTGGTTATCTAGTTTTTGTTTGTCTAATCTCACTTTTTCGCGGCCGCGAAAAAGTGAGGCAAGTGAATAATCTAAGAATAAAAAAGAAAATAGTTTGTAATTGTTAAGCAGTATTTAAAAGTTAAGTGAAAGTATTTTTAAAAAATTATAATTTAATAAAAAAGTAATTGTTTTAGTGGGTGTTTTTTGAAGTTGGTGGGCAAATATTAAAAATCTTGCTTAAAATATAAAAATGTGGTATAATTAATATGTTAATGACTATGTTTTTTAGCCTAAACTATGGTATTATAAAAGTGGCTAAGTTAGGCCTTTTTAACTTAAAATTTAAAGCAAAAAGCTTTAAAATAATTTATGAACCTAGCAAGGGTTTTTAATAAAATAAACTTTAAAAAACCGGCTATTTTAATAGGTTTAGGCTTAATTTTGTTAGCTGGTTTTGTGCCTCTTATGGCTTCGGCCAGCTTTGGTAGTTGGTTAGGACAGAATTTAATATTGCCATTAGCTGAGTTTATTGGCGGGCTGACAGTCAGTTTAATTGGCATTTTAATAGGCATTGTTCAATACAATGATTTTATAAACGCGCCAGCCGTGGCTAAGGGTTGGGTGGTAGTGAGAGACGTGGCCAATATGTTCGTAATCGTGGTGATGCTAGTAATAGCTTTTGCCACGGTTTTTCGTATAGAAGAATATCAGTATAAAAAATTATTAAGCAAGCTTTTAATAATGTCGGTGCTGGTCAACTTTTCTAAAATGCTGACTGGTTTTTTTATTGATTTTGCCCAGGTGATAATGCTGACTTTCGTTAATGGATTTAAAGAAGCGGCGGCTGGTAATTTTGTAAATGGTTTTCACTTGTCCGAAATGTTTGAATTTTCCAAAAATAAAAATTCAATTGATGGAACCGGTGTCAGTGAAAATAGTTTTTTTGTGGCCAGTGTGCTGGCTCTTATCAGTATAACAGTGGCCATGGTAGTAGTGGCTATTTATTTAGTGGTCTTTTTGGTACGTATTGCTTTTTTGTGGCTTTTAACCATAATTTCGCCCTTGGCTTTTTTGTTGTCGGCTTTTCCCGGCCAAGCTAAAAAGTATTCTTCGGAGTGGTGGGAATATTTTGGCAAGTATTTATCCAGCGGCCCGATTTTAGCTTTCTTTTTGTGGTTGGCTCTGGCTATGATGCAAACATCAAATGATGTTTTGGGATCTTTTTCCGGACAAGAAGGCAGTTATGGGCTTAGTGAAATTCCAGCCGCGGCTGTTACTGGCATAGGCCAGTCGGATATTTTACTGTCTTTTATAGTTAACATAGTTATTTTGCTAGGTGGTTTGTGGATGACACAAAAATTAGGTGTGGCCGGAGGAAAGTTAGCTGGTAGCGCCTTAGCTAAAATGCAGAGCATTGGTTCTTCAGTAATGAAAGCGCCTTTTAAAGCAGCTGGTTCTTTGGTGGCTTTGGGTGAAAGAAAGTTATATTCGGCCAGTGGTTTGTCTTTAAGTCCGATGAGGTATGTAAGAGCCTGGCAAAGATATTCAGAAAGAAAAAAACACGAGGAGGAGGCCTTGGGTGGTTATAAAGCCGGTAAAAGGGCGGAAACATTATATGGCCAAGGCAAAGGTCGTCGGGCTATGTTAGCCATGGCTACTGGCGCTCATGAAGATTTTTTTGAAAATTATTTAGGTTGGAAGGGTATAAAAAGAGGGGTAAAAACTTTGTTAAAACCCAGAACTGGCGTGGCTGCGGCCGAAGAAGCTGAAGGATATAGGCACCAAAGAAGAGTAAAAATGGCCGAGGCTGGCGCTTTAACAGGCGATGAGT
>JBMORS010000059.1:0-2224 GCA_049319925.1 Patescibacteria group bacterium
GCAGGGGTGGTAGGAATCGAACCCACGTCATTGGTTTTGGAGACCAAGGTCCTGCCACTGAACGACACCCCCACCATTGGGATATGATTTTAAATTGGTTTGGACCCCGCGGCCGCTGGGCTGCCACTGAACGAACCCCCCAAGGGTCCGCCTAATAATAAACGGACTACTTGGTCTCTTTGTGTAAAACGTGTTTCTTACACCAATTGCAGTGTTTTTTGGTTTCCAAACGAGTTTTAACTTTTTTCTTGTTACGGAAAGAATGATAGTTAATGCGATGACATTCACTGCATTCCATCTTAATAAGATTATCCTGAGACATAAATAATAGTAATAGTTAAGAGTAAATGTAATAGTTAAAATAAGTGGAGCCGATGGCCCCGTGTACGCGGGGCGACCTTAAAAAATTTATTAATTATAAATTTAATGGAGCCGTCCCCGGGGATTGAACCCGGAACCTACAGTTTACAAAACTGTTGCTCTACCATTGAGCTAGGACGGCGAACAATACACGGTTAACTAAATTTGTTAATTATCAAGTTACAAAACTGTTGCCCCGCCTGCCGATCGCCTGGAGCCGGGAATAGGACTCAAACCTCCGACCGACGGTTTACAAAACCGTTGCTCTACCAACTGAGCTATCTCAGCGCTAGGCGACTGGCGGGCAAGTCTACCAACTGAGCTACATCGGCATTTTAGTAAATAGTAGATGGCAGATAGCAAATGACTAATAACTATAGGCTATAAGCTATTGGCTAAATTGGGCCGGGTAGGATTCTCCCTCGCTCCACTCGGGCACCCGGGCGCTACACTCACCCCGCCAATGGCGGGGTTTCTCACGCCCTTCGAATCCAACTATTGCCCTTATATTTAAATACTAAAGACCTATTGATTATACTTTGATAATTCAAAGTGGTGGGCCGGGTAGGATTCGAACCTACGAAGGCATAGAGCCAGCAGATTTACAGTCTGCCCCGTTTGACCGCTTCGGTACCGACCCTTTTAAAAATTACCCTCCCCGAGCCGATGCGCGGATTTGAACCGCGGACCTACTCCTTACCATGGAGTTGCTCTACCAACTGAGCTACATCGGCTCGCGAAGGGCAAAACTAATTTTTAAAAATAGGCCAAACGGCCAACTAAAAATTTTACTAATTTAAAACAATCTTTAATCAATATTAACTCCGAAACTGGTGGTTTTTTTACCAGTCCGTCTTTTGATAGGTTTATTTTTTTGAGCTTGCTTTCTGATTTGTTCGGTAAATTCGTTTATTTTTTTATTATCCGGATTTACCTCCCTTAGCACATCTAAAGCCTCTTGCGCCTCATTAAGACGCCCATTTACTATACTTAGTTCTATATAAAAGTCAAGTACTTTGGGGTTACTCGGTTCAAGTTGTCTGGCTTCTATTAAGTGAGCCAAAGCTTCTTCCAAACTGCCCAGCTGTTGATACACATAAGCCAGCTCCAAATGGGGCTGAACAGCATTCCTAAGGGCTAAACTTTTAAGATATTGCCCTTTGGCTTCTTCTAAAAATCCTTGTCCCTTAGCCACTCTGGCTAAACCCAAAGATGAATAACGAGACCGACCTTGTTCAGCTAAATATTCCAACACTTCCTTAGCCTGCTCGTAATCCCTGTTTTCCAAATATAAATCTGCCAATCTTTGATAAATATCCAAATTATTAGGCTGATGTTCAATAGCCTTTAAATATAAGCCTTCTGCTTCGGCTAAATCGCCTTCAGCTTCAGCTGTAACGGCCTGATTTATAATTTTATTAATTACTTCCTCAGCCTGACCAATAGCCACTTCTTTTTTATCTAAATCAGCTTCCATATCTTTAACCGACTTTTTTATTTGCTCTTTTTTCAATTGAATTTTGGCTTGCCAAGGCGCCAACAAACCCTTAAACCATACAGACCAACGATCAAACTTACGGCGCAGCCTAGCTTCCACCAAATCTTGTTTTACCTCCTGCTGTTTTAAATTATTTAAATTATCTACGTCAATCAACTTAAGAACTGGAAATTTTCTTATTATTAAAATAATCAGTCCTAATAAGCCTAAAACAAAAAATACCATTAATACAATATCAATCACCATAATTTACAACTGTTTTAAAATCTGACCAAACCTGACTTCGTTAAGACTGGCGCCGCCGACTAAGACACCTCTTAAAGGCCAATCACTCAAACAAGTTAAAATATTTTCCGAATCAACACT
>JBMORS010000060.1:0-2223 GCA_049319925.1 Patescibacteria group bacterium
GTACTAGTGCTATTACCGCGCTAACCGGCACACCAAATTATGTGGCCCGCTGGACTGATGCTAATACTATTGGTACAGGCATTTTGTATGACAGTGGTACTAGTGTCGGTATTGGAACAAATAATCCTACAGCCAAATTACACGTTTTTGATAATAGTGTTGGTGAAATAAAAATACAGGGAGTTAGTACTAATTATCGAGCTAGATTATCTTTGTATAGTGATGCGGAAAAATGGAGGATATCTAGTAATGAGTTTGATCTGGCTGATGCTTTAACATTTAGTTCGCCAACTACTGAAAGAATGAGAATCACTGCCGCTGGCAACGTCGGTATTGGCGATACTTCTCCCGCCAGTCTGTTTACAGTAGGTAATGGTGATTTATTCCAGGTAGACAGTTCAGGTAACTTGGTAAAGATAAACAATGTTACTTACTCCTGGCCAGGCAGCCAAGGCGCAGCCAGTACTGTACTTACTAACAATGGTAGTGGCACCTTAACTTGGGGAACTATAGGTTCCACTGGTATTACAGCCGACTCCTTAGACTTTACTGAGTTCCAGGATACTTTAGACCTAGATGCTAACCTTATCCTAAATCAAACCGGTTACACTTGGACCCAAAGCTACACTGGTACTACTGGCCCTGGACTTTCCCTTACTGCTTCGGGCGCTGTGACTAGTGGCACAGCAGCTACTATGTACCTTAATGCTTCTTCCTCCAGTACTACAGTGCCTACTTTAACAGTTAATAACGCTGGTACAGGTTCAGCCTTAACCTTGCAAAAGTCAGGCTCTAACATTGCTTCCTTTGGCAATCCTAATGTTTCTTTCTCTGTACCAGTTTCTTTTGAAGCTGCTGGGGATACAGCCATAGCTTATGACTTACTTTTCACTAACCCTGATGCTTCCTTTATCCGTTCCAACGCTCCCTTAGCTATTATCTCGGGCGCCCCGTCTTCTAACTCTAACCTTACCCTGCAAGGCACTGGTACTGGTTATGTAGCTATAGATGATGACCTATACACTACTGGTAACTTAACTATTGATGGCAACTCTACCTTAGGTGATGCCAGTGGCGACTCTCTAACCTTTAACGCTTCTACACTATCTGTTCCTAACAACCTAAACATAGATTCTAATACTTTATATATAGATAGCGCTAATAACCGGGTGGGAGTAGGGACGGCGAGTCCGGCAACCGCTTTAGAAGTGGCTGGCACTGAATTTAGAATAACTAATGGTTCTGCACCAAGGTTAAAAATTTTCAATTCTGCCACAGAAGTCGGTATTTTGGGTGTGTCATCGGCCACGAATAATTTTCTTACTGGTTCAGCTGTCAATGATTTAGTTTTGGCTAATAGTCAAAATAATTCAATTCTATTTGGTACTAATGGCGATAATTTAAGAATGGTTATAACCGGGTCTGGTAATGTTGGTATAGGTAGCACTAGTCCAAGTCAAAAGTTAGATGTGACTGGTGGAATTCGTTTAGGTGCTGCTAGCGCTAACAATGTGCTTAATACTGCAGCGGCCGGCGGTGCGGCCACTGGACCTTTATACTGGGGCAATACTAAATTATCTTATGCTATAAATTTTCAGGAAGTTGATGGTACCCCGTCGGTGAATGATGTTACCACCATTAAAATAGACCAGGCTACTGGTTTACACCTTTATGACGAAGGCAGCGGCACGGTTCGCATAGCCATTGGCAGTCACTGGAAAGATTTGTATATCAACGGCGTGTTAACTCTTACACCGTCGGGCGAAGAGCCTTTGAATTTTGTAACTGGTCAAAATTTTGTAATGACTGGTAATGCTTTGGCTAGTCCAAAGGCTTTAACTTTGTCTGTGAATGATAATTCAATTTTTTCTTCTTTATCCGCTTCTTCCATTTCCGGTTTAAGCTTAAAGGACGATGGCGGTAACTTAGGGGTCTTTATTGAAGATGGTGGTAATGTTGGTATTGGCACTAACAATCCAGCGGCACTTTTATCTGTTGGTACAGCTAATCAGTTTGAAGTTAGTTCTACTGGCAATCTTACAAAAATAAATAATGTAGCTTACTCTTGGCCAGCTAGTCAGGCGGCTGGTAGCGGTTATGTGTTAACTAATAATGGCTCAGGTACTTTAACTTGGGGTGCCTCGTCTGGTTTGGCTGTAAACTGGAGTTCTTTGCAAAATCCCACAGCCAACCTAGCCTTATCGCACGGTGCTTATACTACTA
>JBMORS010000061.1:0-2204 GCA_049319925.1 Patescibacteria group bacterium
GGTAAAGAACAAGGAATATTAAGAAATAAGACTTCCCCATTTTATTTTTTGTCCTTAAATTAAGGCTCTTTTTCGGGCTGGCTTATTAAAGCCGTCTTATTTCTTAGGGGATATTTTTATTTTTTTAATGTGTTTAATTTACCTGAATCATAAAAAATGTCAAATTTTAGCCAAAATTAAGCCACTATTTATACCCCCCCTATCATTTTACCCCTCATTGCCGCTATCCGCAGTTTGGCTTACGGAGCGGAAGTTAGACAAGCATTAAAGCTGCCCGTGTGGTGGTAGTTTGTGCATAGGGCAGCTAGCTTGTCTAACGAGCACCGTCCAAACGAGGACTTTAGCGGCGCTTCTTTGTGTTACTTTCTTTAAAGAAAGTAACAATCATATATATAATTACGTAATTAAATATATTTAAATATATACTTATACTTAGCTACTTCTTTGATTGCCTTGTGCAATCATCCCGCGTCCGCCAACCGGCGGAGTGGGATAAAAGCTAAGCTTTTAGAAGTAGCACAAGAATCGCCACCAAAATTTAAGCCCTTACAGTGCTCGTTACCTGACAGGCCAAGGCTACCTGCCCGACATAGCCTGTACTCCAGGTAAAGATAGAAATTTGGTTTTAGTGTATCGCTTATTTACGCACCAATACTTAAGGACAGTCAGATGGCAGGCAGGTGCTAAACGACCACAAACACGCCTTGGCTTATCTGTCAGGCAACTTCCGCTCTGTCACCAGGGCTTAAATATGGTGGCAAATTAATACTATATAAATTTTATGGCTTAACTAACGTTCCCCCTCGCCCCGTCGCCAAACAATCAATTAGCCGTTTAGCGCTGCCCCACTTACACACTAAAATTGGAATTTTATTACGGCGACAAACAACAAAAGCTTCTCGGTCCATTACCTTAAGCCCCAATTTTAAAGCCTGACTCATGGTAATATCAAAAAACTTTTTGGCTGATTTATACTTACTAGGATCTTTATCATAAACACCGTCAACCGGTCCAGACTTAATCAATAAATCCGCCTTAATCATAGCCGCCTGCCTGGCCGCGGCTGTATCAGTGGTAAAAAACGGTTTACCAGTGCCACCGGCAAATATAACTACCTTGTTCCTTTGTAAAGCCAACTGGGCTTTTAATTTATTTATAGGTTCGGCTAATTCTATTTCACTGCCCACAAAAGTCTGTATTAAACATGGCACATTAATTTTTATTAAAGCTTGGCGCAAAGCCAAGGCATTCATTAAGGTAGCCGTAATGCCCATATAATCAGCCGACTTGGCTTCTAGAGTTAGACCTTGCTGACGTTTACGAAACCAATTGCCAGCGCCTACCACTATGGCAATTCTTAAATCCTGCTTATAAAGTTCTTTTATCAAACCAGCTGTCTTATTAAGAATTTTAACATTAACTCCCTGGCCAGCCGCACCCAAAGCTTCGCCAGATAACTTTAGTAATATCGTCTTGTGAATATCTTTTTTCATAATTAATGAATAATTTTGGTCTGTTCTAATTTTACCCGCCTTCGCCTTTAGTTTCGGCGGACAGGCCGGTGGGTTATTTTATTGCCCCAAGAGGCAATAAATAATAAAAGCGGTAAATCTTTCTTGATTTTACCGCTCTTAAAACATAAAAACAAATAAAGCCCTATTCTTTAGCCTGGTCGTAAGAATTTGGACCAGCTAATTCAAACCTGGCAAACCTTTTTACTTTAATATTTTCGCCAGTAGTAGCAATAGTTTGAGTAACTATATCTTTTACCTTAAATTTATCATCCTTAAAAAAAGGCTGCTCCAACAAACAAATATCCTGATAATACTTTTGAATTTTACCCTCAATAATTTTAGCCACCATATCACCTGTTTTACCTTCGGTCTCAAGCTGTTCCTGGTAAAACTTTTTTTCTTTGGCTACAACTTCAGCCGGCACATTATCAACTGATAAATACAAAGGATTGCCAGCTGTTACCTGCATAGCTAAATCATGGGCCAAATTTTTAAATTGGTCGGTTCGAGCCACAAAATCGGTTTCACATAAAACCTCTACCATGGCTGCCACTTGACCGCCGCCGTGCACATAACATTCCACCAGACCTTGGCCGGTAGCTCTGGCTCCACGACTCACCGCCACTTTACTACCTTTTTTTCTTAAAATTTCCACAGCCTTGTCAAAATCACCACTGGCCTCGGTTAAAG
>JBMORS010000062.1:0-2181 GCA_049319925.1 Patescibacteria group bacterium
CACTGCTGGTGGCGCCTTACTTCAATTTTTATCTGGTCAAGTTATGCCCGGGCTTAAGGCTTTGGGTTATACTAAAAATCAAAAGTAAAATATTTATGTCTAATTTAGTATTAATTAAAGATTTAGTTGCCAGGGAAATATTGGATTCCAGAGGTAACCCAACTTTGCAGGTTGAGATTTTATTATCAAACGGACAAATTTGCGGCGCGGCCGTACCGGCAGGAGCTTCTACTGGTAGTCATGAAGCTGTGGAACTTAGAGACGGCGACACTAACCGTTATGGCGGTTTGGGTGTTACTCGAGCTGTTTCTAATGTGACAGGAGAAATAAAAAAAATATTAGTCAGTCAGTCTTTAGCTGATGTCAAAAAATTAGACGAAGCTTTGGTGGCTTTGGACGGTACGGTTAACAAATCACGTTTGGGGGCCAATGCTTTATTGGGAACATCTTTGGCTTTAATGCGCGCCGGGGCGATGGCGGCTGGTAAGCCACTTTATGTTTATTTACAAGAAATTTTTGGTTTTAATAAGCCCGAGACTTTGCCTGTACCAATGATGAACGTAATTAATGGCGGCCGCCATGCCAATAATGGATTGTCTTTTCAGGAGTTTATGATAGTGCCTAAGATTATTTTAGATGGTAAATTAGCCGTCAGTCAGATGGTTAGAGCTGGGGCGGAAATTTTTCATAACTTAGGCCAAATATTAACTAAGGCTGGTTTAAACACTAATGTAGGAGATGAAGGTGGTTACGCGCCCGCAGCGGATAACGCCGAGCAGGTTTTTAGTTTATTGCGTCAGGCTATTAAGGAATCGGGTTATACAGAGTCTGATATTGGGTTAGCTATTGACGCGGCTGCTTCAGAATTTTACCAGTCAGATAATAAGTATATTTATCAAGGCCAAAGTTTGACAGCCGATGATTTAATGAAGTTGTATGATAAATTATCGCGTCAATTTAATTTGATATCCGTAGAAGATGGTTTAGCTGAAGATGATTGGGATAATTGGCATATTATGACCAAACAACTAGGTGGTAAATTAATGTTGGTAGGTGATGATTTGTTTGTTACCAACTTAAGTCGTTTAAGGCGGGGTATTACTAAAGAGGCGGCCAATGCTATTTTAATAAAACCCAATCAAATTGGCACAGTTTCAGAAACTGTTGCGACTATTAAAGAAGCTCAAGCCAAAGGATACCGCGTAATTGTTTCTCATCGTTCTGGCGAAACCAGTGATGATTTTATAGTTGATTTGGCGGTAGCGGCCTCGGCTCAGTATCTTAAGGCTGGAGCACCTAGTCGGGGCGAGCGAGTGGCTAAATATAACAGGTTAATGGTTATAGAAGAAAGCATTAAATAATATGATTAAAAAAATAAAACCAATTACGCCTTTTGTTTTGGCTATTTTGGATGGTTGGGGTCGGGCGCCTAAAAAAGTAAAAGATAATCCTTTGTTAACAGCTAAGACACCTTTTTTGGCTGAAGTTGAAAAAAATTATCCAACTGTTTTTTTGGCCGCCAGTGGCAGTGCTGTTGGTTTGCCCAAAGGCCAGGATGGTAATTCTGAGGCCGGCCATATGAATATCGGTGCCGGGCGGATAGTGGATCAAGACGCCGTTATTATCAGTAAGAGTATTAAGAATGGCCAATTTTTTCGTAACAAAGCATTGCGGGCGGCTTTTCAGCATGTTAAAAAAAATCATTCCAGCCTTCATTTGATGGGTTTGTTGTCTAATTATAATAGTGGCCATGTTTCGCCCGATCATTTAGCAGCACTTTTAAAAATGGCTGAACGAGCTAAGTTTAAGAAAATTTTTATTCATTTTTTTACCGACGGCCGGGATTCACCTCGTTATGATGCTTTAAAATTTGTTCAAGAAACAAAAAAAAGATTTAAAAATGGCGAAACTATCGCCACGATAACCGGGCGTTTTTACGCTATGGATAGAAAAAAGAATTGGCCGGTTACGGAACAAACTTATAATTTGCTGACTTTGGGTCAGGGTCTTAAAGACGAGTCCGTAGAAGACGCCATTAGGCATGCTTATAATAGGGGCGAGAGTGACGAGTTTATTAAACCGACTTATTTACAAATAGACGGCCGGGGAGCAGGTTTAATAAAAGACAATGATGCGGTTATTTTTTTTAATTTGCGGTCAGACCGAGCTCGCCAATTGACT
>JBMORS010000063.1:0-2173 GCA_049319925.1 Patescibacteria group bacterium
ATGATTTTAGCCATACTTATTCAGCCAACAATACTTATACTATAACTGCTAGTGTGTCTGACGGTACTAATCCGGCTGTGACCACAACTACTACCACCACTATGTCTGGTTGTGGCGGTGGCGGTGGTGGAGGAGGCGGTGGCGGTGGTGGTGGTGGAGGTGGAGGAGCCACTTGTAATTCCACTAATACACCTGATGCGGATAAAGTTAGTTTGGTTATAGCCGAAGGCACTGTGGTTTATTCTCCATTAGTAAGTTTGAATTTTACTAGCGATACTTTGACTAAAGCTATTGTTTTAAGCGAGGATGCTTCTTTTGCTAATCAGGCGTCAGTTCCGGTTACTAATGGTCATTCTTTCACCTTAAGTTCCGGTAACGGCAGTAAAACTGTTTATGCCAGATTTTATGGCACAAACAGTGCTTGTTATGTGACTAAGTCAGTTAGCACGGTTTTGCAATCAACCGGCCAGGTTTTAGGTGAGCAGTGCGTTAATTTAACCAATGAAGCCAAATTAGTTACCAAACCCAATCAGGCTTTAATGTCCAGGTTAAAGGGTCGTTTGATGATACAAGTACAATCAGCCAACGAACTTTGGTATCTGGATTATAAATCCGGTAACAGATATTTTTTGCCAGCCGGTGCCAGTACTTATAGCCTGGTTAAGTTTATGTCCAGCGGTATAAGTAATGTTGATTTAGCAAAAATGCCAATTGGTTTGGTTGATTATTATGGTGTGGATCAAGATGGTGATGGTTTACCTGATAGTCTGGAGGATGCTTTGGCCTTGGATAGATTAAATAAAGATACTGATAAAGACGGTTATAGTGACCGAGAAGAATTAGCCGGCGGTTATGACCCATTAAAGTATCGAGAAACGGCAATTTATGACACAGTTTTTGCCGCTAAGCAAAAAGGCCGATTCTTTAGCCAGGTGGGATCTAATGGCGAAATTTGGTATGTCAATCCGGTTGATGGTAAAAGATATTTTATCCCTCAAGGTGATGGTGCTTATTTAACTTTGGCTCAGTTAGCCACAGGTATAAGTCAAACTGATATTAACCAGATTACAGTAGCTACGCGTTTTAATGGTAAAAGTTTGTTTGAGGCCTCAGTTTGTTATCCCAAAGGTGAAGTCTTGGGTGTGACCAAGGAAAAATTACCTCGTACCGGTATGCTGGCTAATGGTCTACTGGCTTTACCAGCTTTAATAAGTTATCCCTGGCTTAGACGTCGCTACAATTCAGCCTTAAGAAAGTTTTATAGTAAGTTAAATTAACTGTTATGGCAGTTTCCCGGAATTTAAAAATAATAATATCTTTAAGTATTTGGATTGTCGCTGTAGTGTCTGTTCAGCGTGGTTTAGCTTGGTCAGCGGCTAAAGAAACTAAAAGTAAGTTAAGGTCAGTTGATACAGTAACTAATCAAGCGGTTAACCAGGCGCCGGTTATAAATAATTATTTCAATGATGATGATCAGGATGATTTGGACAATGATTTAGAAAGAGTTTATGGTACCGACCCTAAAAATCCCGATACGGACAGCGATGGTTATCCCGACGGTTTGGAAATAAAAAATCATTATAATCCTTTGGGTTCTGGTCGCCTGGCGACTTTTAAAATAGCTGGCCAAGAAGTGAACAATCAAAATAATCAAGGCCTGGGTTCTAATATGTTATGGGTGTCCAGTTTAAATATTAAAGTTCCTATAACTTTTCCCCAAGAAACTAATGAGAAATCTTATCAGCAGGCCTTGTTAGGTGGTGTAGCTTTGCATCCAAACACTGTTAAAATAGGTGAACCGGGCAATTCGTTTATTTTTGGACACTCCTCGGATTATGCTTGGTCCAAGGGTAAATATAAAACTATTTTTGCTAAATTACCCAATATTAAAATTGGTGCTGATATTTTAGCCAGCGATGCGGCCGGCAAGGTTTATAACTATCGGGTAATTAATAAATTTATAGCCGAATCTACAGATACGCATTTATTAGATCAATATAGTTATACAAAAAAATTACTTACTTTGCAGACTTCTTATCCGGTGGGTACAGCCAAGCAGCGCTATATAGTTATAGCTGAAATGGTTGAGTAAATATAATTAAACGTCATCCTGAACCGAGCGTAGTCTAGAGGGAAGGATTTAAAACAAAAATAAGACTTACCGGTTTGGTTT
>JBMORS010000064.1:0-2173 GCA_049319925.1 Patescibacteria group bacterium
TTGGCGCACGGCTTTGGCCGTGATTGTTTTTGGTGTTTTTATAATTAGATTTTTTTCTGATTGGTATGTTGTTACTTTAGCTGTGTTATCGGTTTTATTTGGCCTGGGATTGTTTGGCTATGGCACGGCGATTTATTTTAAAAATAAACGTAGCCTAGAGACAAAATAATTTATGAAATATTGGAGATTAGGATTGGTTTTAATTATTTTGGTCGGAGGATTGTTTTGGTTTAGCCGGCAGACTGATAATTTGCAGCCAGTTGAAATTGTTAATAATCAGTCTGCTATTATAGAGTTGTCTGACAATCAAAATAAACTGGTTGATAATGTTAACGAACCAGTGATGGAAGAAAAAGTGCCAACCAGTAATCAGGTGGTTGAAAATGAATCACCTGAAGTTGAACCTAAAGATAATCCAGTGCCCAAGGTAGAGCACATCATAACAGTTTTACCAGTACCTTTTACTACCCAAGCCCCCAAGGTTAACTGGGATTTGCCGTATCAGGAAGCTTGCGAGGAAGCCAGTATCATAATGGCGGTTGAATATTTTAAAGGCAATCGAATCAGTCGACTGGAACCAGATTACGCTGATAAAGAAATTTTAAAGTTGGTGGCCTGGCAAAAACAGGAGCTTGGGTTTTATGAAGATACCACGGCTCAGGAAGTCGCCAGTATTTTGCAAAATTATTTTAAGCTGACAGCTGAAGTAGAGGATTATGACCCGCTTAAGATAAAGGATTATATAAGGCAGGGTAAATTGGTTCTGCTGCCGGCGGCGGGACGTTTGCTTAATAATCCTAATTTCCGTCGGCCCGGACCGCTGTATCATATGCTGGTAGTAAAGGGTTTTACTGATGAAGAATTTATAACCAATGATCCTGGCACCAGAAACGGTTTTAATTACCGTTATACGCCGGATATTTTTGCTCTGGCGGTGCATGATTGGAACGGCGGTAATGTTACAGAAGGTCGGCAAGTTATGGTAATAGTTGGTCCAGCAGTTGTTACTGCGAGCGAATAACAATGAGCGCGGCAGTCTAGATTACTTCGCCCTACGTTGGTGGGTGATCTCGTAATAAAGAATGATAAATATCAAAATTATGACTGTAAAACAGCAAGAAGATTTAATAAAAAAAGTTTTAAAGCAAACGGAAGTTTATTTAAAGAAAGACCAAGGTGGAGTAGGGTTTGTCAGTTGGTCGCCTAAGCTGGGTCTGGTAAAAATAAAATTAATTGGTCGCTGTGCCGATTGCCCCTTGTCCAAGTTAACAGTTAATCAGTATATAAAAAAACAACTTCAGGCTAAACTGTCGCCAGTTAAACAAATAGAAGTTTGTTAAATTAGTATTAAGATTTTCACTTTTTTGATTGCCTTGTGTAATCATATCACGTCAAGGCGGAGTTGTTGTTTCGTAGAATAAACTGCGGATAGAAACACTAAAACTAACCTAATTAACTGGTGTTAATTAGGTAGCAATTGGCAAGTTATAATTTTTAACTAAGGTAATGGTTTTATACCAGAAGAAGAGGCTTGGTCATTAGCGGTTGGTGTTTTGTCTGTTTCAGTAGTCTCATTTTTATCTGCTGCTGATCTGTCTAAAGAAAAAGGGTTAATTATTTGGTCGTTTAGTTTTTGCAAATCCGCTTTGGATTTTCTTTGCCAATTAAGCCAGACTTTTTCGTACAAAGGAACATTAATACGGTATTGGGTAACCTGAGAGCGCAGTAAATTAACTTCTTTTACCTGAGCTAGAGTCTGATAAAAATTTTGGTACAAAAAGACTATTAGACCAATGAATAAAAATCCTAACACTATCAAAGTAACCATAGGCAGCCAGGGTAGTATGTTGTCCGATTTTAAGCGCACTTTAAGTGGCTTAGTGAATAATTCTGGCAGTTTCATAATTTATAGAAAGCTGTACCGGCTAAATTTAATTGCAGAAGGTTATTATTTTGGCCTTGATTATCAGGCTTGGTAAAGCGTACTAGGTCCAGGTTTAGGTAATAATTCATTTTTTCCAAATCATTTAGATAATCAAGTAAATCATTAAACTGGCCGGTAGTCTGAATTTGCAAATTTAAGTCTTTGTTTTTTATTGTTTTATCTTCTTTAGGGCGTAGGGTTATTTTTTGATTAACTTTATTTTGTTGAGCGATTGTTTCCAAGGTAGTT
>JBMORS010000065.1:0-2149 GCA_049319925.1 Patescibacteria group bacterium
CTGGTACCCAAGTAGGAACTTTGGGATAATCAATCAAACCAGCCAATAAACTAAGCAATAATATACCAAAAAAAGCATACCAAATTTTTTTTCTGGCAGTTATATTGCTAAACAACAATTTATACAAGCTAACAAACGGCCACCAAATAAATCCCAAGGACTCATTCAGGGAATTTAAAAACTTTGAAGTTTTCATGTTTTATTAATTTTAAACGAAAATAAAGTCCTGTTAATAACAGGAAAACATAAACACTATAACAGCCGCTGGCCAGCCTGACAAGTCTATTTATTGCCCTGGGGTCTAAGCCGTGCTACCATAATTAACTAAATTAAATTATTCGGTTTTTTATAGTAACCATATGGAAAAAATGAAAATTAACGATTTTTCCGCCCCTAACCAAGAAAAAATTAATCGCTTAAGCGTTCTTAAGAATAAAGGCGAAGAATCATTAAAAAAAATTAATATTGACCCAAAGGAATATTTGCAGTACACAGAGCTAATGCGCCAAGCTGATGCGCCCATTGGCCAAGCCTGGGGCGTACTTGATTATTTAGACGGGGTCATAATAACTCCGACTGAGGCTGTAGAAGCCTGGTCGGCAGTAAAAAACATTTTTGACAGAATTGAAATAGATAAATACGACAAAAACACTGGCCAAGCTATTTTAATAGAAATGAAACAATTGGTAACCGATTGTTTAAGTAGTTTGCAAGACTTAGTCCAACAATATGACGGCCAAACTATTACTGAACCCATAAAACTTCCAGCTAATCTACTGATGATTAAAAACCGGATAAATGAACTAAAAAAAGACTTTGGTGAACTGCCAGCTTATTTAACTTATCGACAAGTTGGCATTTATGATATTAATCCGGCCGATATTCCGGACGGAATCTGGTTTAGAGAAAAACAATCTACCAATTAAACCGTAACAAAACCTCCGGCTTGTAATTGCCAAAGAGTTTTATAAAGCCCGCTTTGTTTTTGCAACAATTCAGCATGACTGCCGATTTCCTGAACCGTACCATCTTTAACCACCACTATCCTGTCCATTTTCATTATGGTAGACAATCGATGAGCTATAACAATAGTGGTTTTACCGCGCATTAATTTTTCCAAAGCATCCTGAATCAAAGTTTCCACCTGCGAATCCAGGCTGCTAGTAGCCTCGTCCAACAATAGTATTGGAGCATTTTTTAAAATAGCCCGAGCAATTGCCACCCTTTGTCTTTCGCCGCCAGAAAGTTTTACACCTCGCTCCCCGACGAAAGTATTATAACCTTCAGGTAAACGACTGATAAATTCATCGCAGTGAGCCTGTTGAGCGGCTACCAGGACATCCTGATCTGTGGCCTCTCTCCGGCCGTAGCGAATATTATCCAGCAAAGTTCGGTGAAATAAAACTGTATCCTGCGGCACCAGCGATATACTGCGACGCAAAGATTCTTGAGTAACTTTAGTTATATCTTGACCATCAATAGTAATAACCCCCTGCCCAGTATCATAAAACCTAAAAAGCAGGGCTGCTAAAGTGGATTTACCAGCACCAGACGGCCCAACCAAACCAACTTTTTCACCGGGATTTACTATAAGGGAAAAATTCTTTATCACGCCTAAAGAATCCTGATAATTAAAACTGACATTTTTAAACTCCACTAAACCTTGGTTGACTTTTAAGACCGGAGCCTTAAATTCATCTTTTATTTCTTCAGGCGTATTTAATATCTCCACCATTTCTTCAGCCTCGGCAAAAAATCGATACATACGCCTAATAACCCGACCAAAACCCCATAATTGGAAAAACACCTGCATAATATAGGCCTGCACCAAAACAAAATCGCCAATTGTTACCAAACCCTTAAACCACAAATCCAAAGCATAATAAAAAATACTAAACTCCAACAAAATCATAAAAGCCGCCTGAATCGCCTCAATCAAGGCATCAAAATCCCAACTCTTTTTGGACAATCTGAATTGATTATTCGTGGTTAAGGCAAAACCTTTTTTCTCTTCGTCTAAAGCGGCAAAAATCTTAAGATTAGATTGATTGGTGATAGTATCGGCTAAATAAGAAGTAACCCTACTATCGGCTTTAGCTGCTGCTTCGTCTAATTTTAATTTATGCAAAGATAAATAATAATTAATAGA
>JBMORS010000066.1:0-2116 GCA_049319925.1 Patescibacteria group bacterium
TATAGAGCATAAAGCTATTCAGCAAATTTTGGATAATCCTAAAAAATTCGGTTTTGATGGTGATTTAAATAATACCAAGGCAGTTAGAGATTTTGCTAATACTTTAGCTCATCAAACAGCAGTGGAACAAGGTTATGTGACGCCGGAGGGTGAATTAAGGTTAAAAGCTTCGGCTAATGGTGAGGAAGTTCGTTTTGTTATGGGTCCTGATGGTAAGGCTCATTATGAATTTAGCGAAGGGTTAGATAGTCAGGATGTTTATCAGCATATACCAACCCCTAAAGCCGTTGAAATAGAGCCTATTAAAACCGAAACTCTAGATTGGTGGCAAAGTGATTATAAACAAGGAACTTTAACGCCTTTAGAAGTGCCCTCTGGCAATCAGAACGGCCTCCAGGCTTATGAGTTCTTGGGTCAGGATGGCACCAAAGGCACTTTGCTGATAGATAGTCAAAGTCATGAGATATTACATTCCATTGATGCGACTGATTATGGCGATGATTATGCCGGACAGATTGAATCATCTTATGAAATTTTTAACCAGACAATTGATAAAGTAGACAAAGCTATAGGAGAGGCTGGCCAAAGTTGGAGAGCGGCCGATAAGTTGTTGGCGGCTGAGTGGTCAGCTGGTCATACTGGATTAGATAAGACAGATATAGTAACAGCCTTACAGAACTCTGATAGCAGTCGTTTAACAGAATTGGCTGAACATGTTGGCAGTAAAGCGCCGCAGTATTTGCGGGACACGGATTTTGGCAGTTATTTATCAGCTAAAACTAATTTGGCTGATTTAACGCCGGCTAAGGCCGATAGATTATGGGAGATGGGTCAGACCATAAAGGATAACGGGTTTAAGTCGGTTGATTATCGTTTTGTGGATAAGATGTTTTATGGTGATAATAAAGATTTGGGTTGGACGGTCAAAGGTGACAAATTTATTTCTGATGTCAAAACACCTCTTTTATCTGACAATCGTCCAGTTGAACTTAATATTGTTGATAAATCTAATTTTAACGAGAATTTTTATTTGACTAATAAACAAATAGCCAGCCGTATTGCTGTAAACGAACAGGTAGTTTTAAGTAAACTGTCAGCTGATTTTAGCCAGGAGGAAGCCAGACAAATAATGGCTATGGATGTTAAAGATTTTAAACTGTCCAGTTTGGAAAATCATTTTGGCAAAGGCTTTTTGATGTTTAATAATAATTCCACTATAGAAAATTGGTTTCATGATGTGGAACCAAAATTGCAAGGCGCTAATGCCGGTACAGTTGGGGAGAATTTGCATAAATATTTTGTGGACCAAAAAGGTGTTTTAGCCAGTTGGCATTTTAAGGGTGATAATGTTCAAGCAGTAGAACAAACAGTAACTGCTAGTGGAAATAGCAGTCAGACTGAAACCACCCTTCAGACAAAGACGTCATTAGAAGAAGCAAAAACGGCTCTAAACCAGGAAGCGACAGTTAAAGAATCTGTGTCAGAATTATCAACAGCTGGTAAAACTGTAGAAGCAATAACACCACATACTACGGAAGTTGATGTAAACGGCCTCAAGGTTACTTTGGTAGTTGACGCTAATGGTAATTTAAGACAAAATTTTGAAGGTTTGATAAAGGGAATAAATTCAGAGCAAGTAAAGCAAACTATTTTATCAGATGATTATGAAAGTACAATAATCAAGTCTGTTGAATCAGGTGATATTAATAATCGAATAGATGCGATTAAAGAAGTAGCTACTCAATTGTATGGCAAGATTGAAATACACAAAGCTTTGTTAGAAAAAGGTTATATTGAGGACGCTGCTAGATTTGCTGAGACTATAAATAAAGAAGTTGGTTTAGGTGAAAAACTTTATGGTCAGGGTGTGTTTGATAAGGAAAAAATCGCTCAGCAATTGGCTGATAATGGTAAAACAGCTCAAACTGTTTCAGCTGCTAAAGAAGCTATCCGTCAGGCTGAGGAATTGGAAGCCAGGCTTAAAGCTCAAGATGCCATAGAAAAAGCTGAAAAATTATTAAAGGAAAAGTAGTTTTGTTTAACGTAATTTCAAATATTTCCTCCCCTTTTTGAAAGGGGAGGATTAAGGAGGGGTGTAATTGTGAGGGTGAGTAAT
>JBMORS010000067.1:0-2105 GCA_049319925.1 Patescibacteria group bacterium
TGCCATCTGCTTCAAGTTGAATAATACCTACCCCTGTTCCTAAACGCGTGGCTCTTATAATTCCACCACTAGAAGCATCTACATGAAGTGTCGCCCCTGGCGTCGTCGTCCCGATGCCGACGTTGCCAGCATAATCAACGAGCACTTTTGTCACATCATTATTAGCAATAGCAAATAAATTACCAGCAGTTCTATTACCACCCGCGTTTTTACCAGCATTAAATGTCCAATCAGTTACATTTTGTGTTGTGTTTGAGCTTGTAAATTGATGACTATTTCCAATGCCACTAAATGTAACGATAGTATTACCAGCACCAGCAAACTGCACTGATGGAGTAATCATTTGAAAAGCACCAATTTCAGTCACCCTTAAACCAACTCCACCAGAGGTTTGCGCTTCAAATAAACTACCGCCAGTTCCAAGTGTTCCATTAGAATATACTCCAAGTAAAACTGTACCGGCAGTTTCAGAAGCTTGCCCTTGAATTTGTAATCTCTTGGTTGGACTCGTCGTCCCAATCCCCACATTCCCACTTCTGGTTACAGTTAACTTATTCACCGCATCACCATTATCTACTGCCAAGAGTGTTGGGTCTCGGTAAGCTGTTACACCACTAGCTCCTGCTAAATGATTAGAATCAAGAGTTAAAGAAGTAGCAGAACCAATAGCAGAAACTGTAAATATTTCACTTCCTATTTTTATACTATCTCCTACAGCTAATTCTGTAGTAAAGGCAGTGCCTACGCCAGTAACTGTGGCTGTATTTATTGTTACCGATACTGTTCCTGTTAAAGCAGAGGAAAGATTTCCTTTGGTATTAAGTAGAGCAGTAGGAGAAGTGGTACCGATGCCGACGAGGCCGGTATTAGTAAGCCTTAAACCCGTTAAATCTGCTCCACTATAGTAATTCAAAGAAACGCCATTATCACCATGCAAAGTTAAACCTGAACTTTTAAATATTTTTACAGTGCTATCCCCTAAATATAAAGTATTGGGTAAAACTAATTTATCATTACTGGTAGATATTTGTGGGCCATAACTGGTACTAACATAATCATCTACTTTAAAACTAGTAACAGCCCCTTGAACCACTAATTTTTTATCTGGTGAAGCAGTTCCAATACCAACGTTGCCTAAATGATCTATGGTCGCCCTAACTGTTCCAGCTGTGCCAAATTGTAAAGGCACACCCGAAGCACCGGCGCCGACAATTGTGGCATAAGCTGTTGAACCAGTTAAAAAGGTGCCAGCCACACTGCCCTCTACGCCAAAATAGCCAATAGCCGAACCATTTTGTATTCTTTGATAAACCGTGCTTGTTGCAGTAGACGCATTTATATCTAATTGTCTGCCATTACCTAATATGTCTAAATGAGTAGCCGGATTAATAGTACCAATACCGACATTGCCACTGGTATCCAAATAAAGTTGATTGGCTCGATTGGCATAAGTTCCTAAAACCAAATCCTGTTCTGTTCCAGCATTAAAGTAATCAGAATAAATTTGCTGAACAGCTCCATTGGCAGGATCAATGGTTACGCCATTGGCTTCGGCCGTGTCCCGGAAATACATTGTGTTTCCTACTACATCAATCTTGGCTAAAGGATTGGTAGTGCCAATACCCAAATTGCCGCTAGAACCCAAAATAGTAAACGGCCAAGAACTAGAAGTATAACTATACAGCTGGAAATCCGCACCCACTCTTTGTTCCCACTTATGACTGCCGGCTTGATCATAAAATATAGCCGGTTCACCAGCGGTAGCGTTTAAAGCTAAAGTAGCTTCGTCGGCGCCCGTAACATTCAAAGCGTAAGTGGTAGATGTAGTACCAATACTTACCTTGTCATTGAATTTGGCATTACCGCTGGCTACCCACAAAGCATAACGGTTAGTAAGAGTGCCAAGGCCAGTATTATTGGGGGCACCACTTATATAAACCGTGGCGGCATTATCCACCGTGACTCCGGTATCTATGCTTAAATTTTGATGTTCAAAATCAAATGTTCTTTGGGTAGCAAAATTAGCAGTTACCGTATGAGTAGACGGATTGCTGCCAAATAATCTTTTTTCTGCTGTAATACTGGCCGCTGTATCTTTTAAGAAC
>JBMORS010000068.1:0-2101 GCA_049319925.1 Patescibacteria group bacterium
CGAATTTACTTAATAATTTATAAATTTGCTCTAAAGATTCTACGGTATGGGCGTAATCCACTACTATTTTAAAAGACTGTCCGGCGTTTATAAATTCTAATCTACCCGGCGTACCTTTATACAAAGTTAAAATCTCCAAGGCTTTGGCTAAAGGAATATTAAGAGCCTGCGTAGCCAAAGCGGCGGCCAAAATATTATAAGCATTAAACCGACCGCCCACTAAAAATTCATAATCAGCGGAATTTACATTTATTTTTAACTTATCCAAACCAATTTCTTTAAGATCCGCTATTTGGTTACTAGTTGTTAAACTACTCATTATATTATTAAAACTATAACCGTAACGCTGGGCTACTTGGAAACTTAAAAAATAATCAGCTGCTTCATCATCCAAATTAACAATGCTAGTTGGTTTAACTAGACCAAGCGGACTTTTAACCGCTGTCTTTACTTTAGACAAATAAGCAAACAGTTTACCTTTGGCTGATCTATAATTATCAAAACTACCATGGGCCTCTATATGTTCTGGGGTTAGGTTGGTAAAAACGCCGACTGAATAAGGTAACCCAGCCTGCCTAAATTGCGCTAGACCTTCGGACGAAGTTTCCATTACCAAATACTGACAACCTTGTTTAACCATTTGCCTTAATAATTGCTGCAGCTTTAACCGGCCAGGCATAGTCATTTTTAAATCATTAGGCCAAACATTATTACCAATAGCCATTTGAGCCGTGGAAATTAAACCGGTTGTATAGCCCATTTTTTGCAAAACATACCAGATCATATTACTAACCGTGCTTTTGCCTTTGGTGCCGGTTACACCGATTACTACCAAACGCCTAGCAGGCAAACCATAAAACAAAGCCACTGCCCAAGACATAATAAAATGATAAGTCTGGAGTAAAGGTCTGGGCAGCAATTTTCTAATAAACGACTTTATTCCCATATCTTTTATTATACCCTTTATTTAATTAATAAAAAATATTAAATCACTCATCGGCAAATACTTTGATACTTGGAAGTATGGAAGTATTTGCTGAAAACACAATTATCTAGATTGCTTCCTCCTTCGCTATCCTCCTTCATTAAAATTTCGGCAGGACTAGAAGCTACGGCGGACAAGTCGCTTACACTCGCAATGACACTCACCTCTTTGTCATCGCGAAGGAGCGAAGCGACTGTGGCGATCTAATGTATTATG
This sequence comes from Patescibacteria group bacterium, assembly GCA_049319925.1. Taxonomy (GTDB): domain Bacteria; phylum Patescibacteriota; class Patescibacteriia; order Veblenbacterales; family UBA10138; genus JAHITT01. The sequence goes on from JBMORS010000068.1 coordinate 1,202, forward strand.
ATTATTTATAACTGTAAAAAAAGATCGAACCAATTTTTATTAAACTTATTAATTAAATTTATTTTCTTTTGTCTGGAACCAGCTTTAATTTGTTTTTCTCTTAATATAGCCTGATAAGATTCTAAATATTCTTCATAATATACTAATTTTACCAAATTGTATTTACTAAAAAATCCTTTAATTAATTTATTTTTATGCTCGTAAATTCTCCTTACTAAATTATTAGTAACACCTGTGTATAAAACGTTATTTTTGATATTGGTTAAAATATATACGTAATAAACTTTTGACATATTAGTCCCTCCTGACTAATTAGTGTTTTAGATTGCTTAGTTAATTAGATTGCCACGTCAGTTTTGCAACCTCCTCGCAATGACAATTCCTATGTGTCATCGCGAAGGAGCGAAGCGACTGTGGCGATCTTAAATCATTAGATTGCCGCGCCACTCGCTGTGCTCGGGCTCGCAATGACATCCGCCTCTTTGTCACTGCGAGCGACCGTAGGGAGCGTGGCAGTCTGGATTGCCTAAATACTCCCTCGTCAGACGATAGTCGGGTTCGCAATGACAAACTTTTTATCCCGTCTCCATCTTTTACTCTTACTATCTAAAACCTAACCGCGCTGGCTTCTTGCATCACCTGTTTTACCTGATCAGCTGTCAGGGCGTAATTGTAAATACGAACGTCATCTACCTTGCCACTAAACCAACGCTCAGCTGAAGTAGAAAAACCCCGACCAATATTTACATTACTAAAACTAGCAGGCCACAGACCTTGACTTGTATTAAAAACTTGAACTCCGTTTAAATAACCAACTATATTGCCACCGCTTCTAATAGCAACAACGTGATACCAAGTATTTGCCTGCAATACTGGAGTAAATTGATGCGCATTATAATT
>JBMORS010000069.1:0-15609 GCA_049319925.1 Patescibacteria group bacterium
GGTTAGAGAAAAAGGTAGATTGGAAGAAATCTGATAGTGGTTTTGAGGTTTATTTAGGAGATAAAAAAATAGCCTTAGGTGGTAAAGATGAAAAGGTGGATAATCCTAATATTGTAGCTTTTTGTGAAATAGATTTAGATTTATTGCCGGCTGAGACAGCAACTGTATTATATAAAAAAATTCCAACTTATCCATCTATAGAAAGGAAAATAACTTTTAGTGTTGAGGAATATCCGGAAAAAATTAACTGGGGAAAGGTGAATAAGGCTGTAGCTATGGTTGATTCTTTAATAGAAAATGTGGATTATGATGTTTATTTTGAGCCAAAGAATGCTTTGACATTAAAACTCGTTCTGCGTGACCAAGCCAAAACCTTAACTTCTAAAGAAGCGGATGAAGTAGAAAATAAAGTGCGTCAGGTTTTGCATAAGGAATTTAAAGCTAAATTTGATATTTAATTATATTTTTTGATAGATAATTCATTATGACTAAAAAGGAAGACAAAAAGAAAAAAGGTGCCGCTTATGGAGCGGAACAAATAACAGTTTTAGAAGGCCTAGATCCGGTGCGCAAGCGTCCGGGTATGTACATAGGTAATACGGCTAAAGAAGGTTTGCATCACTTAATTTGGGAAGTGGTAGACAATGGCATAGACGAAGCCATGGCCGGTTATGCCACTAACGTGGTAATAACTTTATTGCCCAATTCACGGGTGTCGGTTTTTGACGATGGTCGTGGTATTCCGGTCGATATTCATAAAACCACTAAGGTATCGGCCTTAGAAACTGTTTTAACAAAGTTGCACGCCGGTGGTAAATTCGGTGGTGAGGGTTATAAAGTTTCCGGTGGTTTACACGGCGTGGGTGTTTCGGTGGTTAATGCTTTATCTGTCAATCTTAAAGCTGAAGTTAAAAGAGATGGTAAATTATGGATGCAAGAATATAAAAGAGGCAAACCGGAATCCAAAGTAAAACCCGTTGGCCCGGCTCGCGGTACTGGTACCACTATTACTTTTGAACCCGATCCGACTATTTTTTCCGTAATGGATTTTGATTGGAAATATATTTTGGATCATTTAAGACAGCAAGCCTATTTAACCAAGGGTGTAAAAATAGTAGTTAAAGATCATCGAGTTAAAAGCGATTTTAAGGAACATACTTTTTATTTTGAAGGTGGCGTAGCTTCTTATGTAAAACATTTGAATCGTTTAAGTAATGCCAAACATGATAGCGTGTTTTATATCAGCAAGGAAGTTAGCGGTATTCAAGTAGAAGCAGCTATACAGTACGTAGATGATTACAAAGAAACGGTTTTTACTTTTGCTAACAATATTTACACCATGGAAGGCGGTATGCATTTGGTTGGTTTTAAAACCGCTTTAACTCGCACTCTTAACAGTTATGCCCGGGCCAAAAATTACATAAAAGAAAAAGATGATAATTTAACTGGCGAAGATACGCGTGAAGGTCTGACGGCTGTTATTAGCGTAAAATTGAAAGAGCCGCAATTTGAGGGACAAACCAAAGCCAAATTAGGTAATGCCGAAGTCAGACCGGCTGTGGAAAGTGTGGTGGCTGATAGTTTGGCTATTTTTTTGGAAGAAAATCCGCGGGACGGTGAGGCTATTATTGGTAAGTGTTTATTGGCTTCTCGGGCCAGGCTAGCGGCTAGGGCAGCCCGGGATACTGTTTTGCGCAAAGGTGCTTTAGAAGGTTTTACTTTGCCGGGTAAGTTGGCTGATTGTTCCTCTAAGGACGCTTCAGAAAGCGAACTTTATATAGTAGAGGGTGATTCAGCTGGCGGTAGTGCTAAACAAGGCCGCGATCGTCGGTTCCAGGCCATTTTGCCATTACGTGGAAAAATTTTAAACGTGGAACGAGCTCGGTTTGAGAAAATTTTAGCTAATAACGAACTTAAGTCTTTAATAATTGCTTTAGGCACCAATGTTGGTGAGCAGTTTGATATAGAAGATTTAAGGTATCACAAAATAGTGATTATGACTGATGCTGATGTGGATGGTGCTCATATTCGTACATTACTTTTAACTTTGTTCTACCGCCATTTTAAATCGTTAATTACGGCCGGACATATTTATATAGCTCAACCGCCGCTTTATCGCGTGCAAAAAGGCAAAGATATTCGTTATGTTTATAATGAGGAAGCTTTAAATAAAGCTATTAAAGAAATGCAGGCTGCTAAAGCAGAAAAAATTTTAGCCAAAAAAGTTAAAGATAAAAACACCGAGGATGAGGCTGTGATTGAAGGTGTGGAAACGTCTACTATCGGCGGTATAGCGGTTCAGCGCTATAAAGGTTTAGGTGAAATGAATCCGCAGCAGTTATGGGATACGACTATGGATCCGGCTCAGCGTTTAATGAAACAAGTAACTATAGAAGACGCTGCTGGAGCTGATGAGATTTTTGATATTTTAATGGGTGCCGAAGTTGCTCCTAGAAAGCGATTTATCCATACCCACGCCAAATCAGTTAAAAATTTGGATATTTAAATATAAGAATTAATTTTTAAAAAATCCCATCTAGTTTTGGTTAGATGGGATTTTAGTTTATATTTTTAAGTAAGGACTTTGGACTAGGGTTATTAGTTGTTTTAAAACAAATTTGTTAACTATATATTATTTGACATACTTTATAAAAGCTGATATTATTTCTTGTATAAAAGGCCTGTACGGGCCTTTTAAAAGTGCCTAAAACAGCTTATAGCTTATGGCTAATAGCCTGTAGCTAACATAAAATTATGGCTAATTTATTAACAGATTACCTAAAAAATTCCTATCAGGAATTCAAAAAAGTAGCCTGGCCAACCAAAAAGGAAACTACTCAGCATACCTTATTAGTGATTGGTATATCTTTGGGTGTGGCGGTTTTTTTGGGGGCGATTGATTACCTTTTGAATCTTGGTTTGGAAAAACTGTTAGGTTTTTAATTTATAAAGTTAACACATTTTAGGTATGTCCAGACAAGTTACTAATGTCGGTAAACGTTGGTATGCCTTGCATACTTATTCCGGTTACGAAGAAAATGTTTCTCGAAATTTAAAACAACGTATTGAGTCCATGGATATGGGCGACAAGATTTTTAACGTGCTTATTCCGACTGAAAAAAAAATACGTATTAAGAACGGCAAGCGCCGTATAGTGGAAGAAAAAATTTTCCCTGGTTACGTATTAGTGGAGATGCAGGTAACCGACGATTCTTGGTACGTAGTACGAAATACCCCTAATGTTACGGGTTTTATTGGTACTGGCACTACTCCGACGCCGATTTCTGATGATGAAATAAAAGCTTTGCAAAAGAGAATGGGTATAGAAGAGCCAAAATATCAGATAGATGTTACGCCGGGTACGGCAGTTAAAATTATTGATGGTCCATTTAAGGATTTTGAAGGTAAGGTTTCCGAGGTAGATGAAGCTCGTGGCAAGATTAAGGCTTTGGTTTCTATGTTCGGTCGGGAAACGCCAGTAGAATTGGATTCTTTGCAAATTCAGAAATTGTAATTTACTTTAAATCTCCCGCCAGTGGCGGGTCCGCCCTTAGCGGATATTTATTTACTTATTAATTTATGGCTAGCAAAAAGATAAAAACAGTAATTAAACTACAGATTCCGGCTGGTAAGGCTAATCCAGCACCGCCGGTTGGTCCGGCTTTAGGTCAGCACGGACTTAATATTCAGGATTTTTGTACCAAGTTTAATGCTGCCACTAAAGACAGAGGTAGCGACATAACTCCAGTAGAAATAACTGTTTTTGAGGATAGAACTTACACTTTTATACTAAAAACCCCACCGGCAGCCGAGCTTATTAAAAAAGCGGCCGGCATAACTAAGGGTTCTGGTAAGCCATTGCAGACTAAGGTAGGTAAGATAACTAAGAAACAGGTTAAGGAGATAGCTGAGAAAAAAATGCCCGATTTGAACGCCAATGATATAGAAGGGGCTATGAAGATTATTGAAGGTACGGCCAGACAAATGGGTGTGACTGTGGAAGGATAATATTAATTTAAAATGCAAAAATCAAAAATAAAAATGGCATAAAAGTCAAACCTTATTTATAATTTTGCATTTTGATTTTAGCTACTTTAGTAGCTATCCCGCGGCCGCGGGATAAAAGTGAAACTTTTAATTTTGATTTATTAATATGTGGGACCCCGCTTACGCGGGGGTTAGCACCACGTAAAGGAAAAATTTATGAGCAAAGATAAGTCTGCGGTTGTTAAGACCGCACCTAATCGTCACGGCAAGCGTTATACTGCTGCCAGTAAATTAATCGATAAAAGCAAAGTCTATCCTTTAAAAGAAGCTGTAGCCTTGCTTAAAGCTATGCCGGCTACAAAATTCGATGCCGCTGTGGAAGTTCATTTTAAATTAGGGGTGGATGTTAAACAGGCTAACCAGCAGGTTAGAGGTTCGGCGGTATTACCGCATGGCCTGGGCAAACAAAAACGAGTAGCTGTTTTTTGTTCCGAAGATAAAGTAAAAGCTGCCAAAGAAGCCGGTGCTGTTTTAGCTGGCGGTGAAGAATTAATTAAAGAAATTCAAACTACTGGACGCACGGATTTTGACATAGCTGTGGCTAGTCCCGATATGATGCGTTTAATGGCCCCAATCGCTAAAACTTTAGGCCAGAAAGGCTTGATGCCTAATCCTAAAACAGAAACTATTACACCTGACGTAGCCAAGGCTGTTAAAGAGTTAAGTAAGGGTAAGGTAAATTTTAAACTTGATAGTACTGGTAATCTACATCAAATGGTTGGTAAATTATCTTTTGGTTCCGATCAGTTAGAGGAAAATATAAACACTTTGTTAGAAGCGGTTAAAAGAGCTAAGCCAGCCGCGGCCAAAGGTACTTATATACAAAGCTTAACACTTTGTACTTCTATGGGTCCTGGTATTCCAGTCCAATCAGTTTAGTTTTTATTATTAATAATTAAATTCTGGAAATATGATTTTATCCGATCGCGATATTAAGCAGTATTTACAGGATAAAAAAATCGGCGTTGAGCCTTTGTTTGATGGCTCAATTCAGCCCGCCTCAGTTGATTTGCATTTAGATAAAAAATTTTTAATTTTTCGCCACACCTCGCACGCTTTTATAGATGTCAAAGAACCGATAGCTGACTTAATGGAAGAAATAATAATAACCGATGATAAACCTTTTATAATGCACCCGGGAGAATTTGCCTTAGGCGTTACGGTGGAAAAAATTACTCTAGGAAATGATATGGTGGCGCGCCTGGAAGGTAAATCTAGTTTGGGTCGCATTGGTATAATAGTTCACGCTACAGCTGGATTTATTGACCCGGGTAATTCTTTGAAACCAACTTTAGAGCTTCATAATATTGGTAATTTGCCAGTTAAACTCTACGCCGGTATGGCTATAGCTCAGGTAGCTTTTATGCCTATGTCTTCGCCGGCGGAAAATCCTTACGATTCTTCACATAAATATTACGGAGCGTCTGATCCACAAGCTAGTAAGATTCACGAAAATTTTAAATCTTAGATAAAAATCCGTTGCCTCAGGCCTTAAAAGGGTCGGGCAGCGGTTTTCTAAATATTTAAATATTATAATGGCCAAACAATCAAGAAAAAAAATGATACTGGTTTTTGTGGGTGAAAAATTAGCCGGCAAAGAAGTAGCCGGACGTTATTTAACCAAAAAGTATGGTTTTCAGAGTTATCGTTTTTCTAGATTATTGGTGGATATTTTAAAAATTCTTAATTTATCCGTTAGTCGTCTTAATGAAGTTAATTTAGTGGGTGCTCTTAGAGAAAGGTTTGGTGGCGGTGTTTTGGCTCAGGCCATTAAATCACAAATTCAGTTAAAAAAACAAGCCAGAGTAACTATAGACGGACTAAGACATCCGGCTGAGTATGAAATTTTAAAATCTTTACCAGGTTTTAAATTAATTTATTTAACGGCTCCTTTAGAAATAAGGTATCGGCGGGCCAAATCAAGGGGTGAGAAAGCTGGTGAAAATAAATTTAGTTTGTCTGATTTTAAAAGAGAAGAAAAGTTGCCTACCGAGTTATTTATTCGTCGCTTAGGTAAGAAAGCTAATGTTAGACTTATTAATGATGGGCAGTTGTCTGATTTGTATAAGCAAATTGATGAAAAAATAATGGGTAAGAAAAGAATCAAGAATTAAAATTATGAAATTATTGGTTAAAAAATTGGATCCACGAGCCAAACTACCTAGTTATGTGCATCCAGGCGATGCCGGACTTGATTTGTTTGCCTTGGAAGATTACACAGTATCGGCTGGACAAAGGCTGTCAGAAATACGCACTGGTATAGCTATGGCTATACCTCAAGGTTACGTAGGTTTATGTTGGGATAAATCTGGTTTAGCGGCTAAAGCTGGTATAAAAGTAATGGCCGGTGTTATAGATAGTGGTTTTCGTGGGGAACTTAAATTAGTAGTGTTTAATACCAGTAATCAAGATTATACTTTTAAGGCTGGTGAAAAAGTTATGCAAATATTAATTCAGCCGGTTTTATCGGTAGAGGTGGAAGAAGTAGAGGAGTTGGATGATACTTCCCGCGGCCAAGGCAGTTGGGGAAGTACGGGTAAATAATAAAGACTTACTTTTGGTAAAAAGTAAGTCTTTTATAAATTTAAAGGTTTTTAATCTATTGTTTTGGCCTAAGAAGGTAATCAATATAATTTTTGTTTTCCGAGAATAGAAAGTTAATGCTTTTGAATTTTTTGGAGTATTCTAATAACTCAGTGTAGTGATCTTGTAGGACTTTACTGTATTCAGTATTTTTTTCCAAACATTCATCAATTGCATGTGTAATATATCCTATTTTTTCTAAGCTATTAAAATATTTTCCAAGGGGGTTGTCTAAATCATACTGTAATTCGTAGGCTTTAATAAAAAAGTCTATTATTAGATCTTTAATCTGAGAGTCGGTAATAGGCAGGCTGTCTAAGTAGTTATACATAATTTTCCTTTCTTCATTTTGCATGCTTTCCTTATCGCCGTTATTTTTTTCTTCAACAGATCTGTCATAACCAGTTTTTTTGTTGATTTTTCCCTTTGGTCTTTCTCCAAAGTCGTGGATTAGAGCAGCGGTAACTAAAATAAAAAAAGGATCATTAGTAGCTTTTTCTCCGTACTCTATGATTATAGCTACTATAGTCAGCAAGGTTTGTTTTATAGTATGTTCTAAAGTATTTTCCTTTTGTTTGTGGTTTTTAAAATCGCCCCATCTTAATACGGTTTTTAATTTTTTTATAGGGAGATTTAGCCATTTTTCTAAAGAAGTTTTATTATTATATTCTCTATAAGCACTCATTTTTTACTCCATTTTTAATGGGCATTTTGTTTATTTGCCTCTACCTTAACCTTGAATTGTCACCCAGTCAAGCTATAAGGTATAATGTTTAAAGTATGCAACAATATTTAAGTTTATTACAGGAAGTTTTAGATAAAGGGGAAACTAAAACCGATCGTACTGGCACTGGTACAGTTTCTTTATTTGGTACCCAGCGCAAATATGATTTGCGGGAGGGTTTTCCTTTGGTAACTACTAAAAAAGTTAAATACGAAAGCATTGTTCGCGAGCTTTTGTGGTTTTTGCACGGGGCTACTAATATTCACGATGATAATTTAACTGATCATACGCCTATTTGGGATGCTTGGGCTGATGAGCAGGGAAATTTAGGCCCGATTTACGGCTATCAATGGCGCAAGTGGGAAAAATTCAGTTGGGATAACACAACTAAAACCTATCAAAAAAGTTATATTGATCAGATAAATTGGGTTATTGAAGAAATAAAAAATAAACCGGATTCACGGCGCTTGATTGTCAGCGCTTGGAATGTGGCTGATTTGCCTAAAATGGCCCTGCTACCTTGTCATGTTTTATTTCAATTTTATGTGGTAAATAACAGATTGGATATGCAACTCTATCAACGAAGTTGTGATATGGCTTTAGGCGTGCCTTATAACATTGCCAGCTATGCGACCTTGCTTACTATGGTAGCCCAGGAATGTGGTTTAACGCCTGGTATTTTTACTCATACCCATGGCGATACCCATATTTATTTAAATCATTTACAAGGCGTCAAAGAACAGTTAAGCAGAAAACCTTATCCGTTGCCTAAATTGACTGTTGCTAAAAAACCTTTGGCTGAATTAAAAGTGGAAGATTTTGTGTTAGAAAATTACCAGCATCACCCTTTTATTAAATTTGCCGTAGCTGTTTAGCTATAATAGCCCTTCCACCCATTCGCGCGAATGGGTGGAAGAGTGTAAAAGTTTTAACCTATGGAATTTTCAATTATAGCGGCTGTAGATAAAAATAATGGCTTAGGCAAGGCTGGAACACTGGTTTGGCATTTAAGGGGTGATATGGAGCATTTTAAGGCCATTACAACGCGTTCTGTTGAGCCGGGTAAGCAAAACGTTGTTATTATGGGTAGCGTAACCTGGCAGTCTTTACCAGATAAGTTTAAGCCCCTGCCAGATAGGCTTAATGTAGTGCTTAATCATCATGATAATTTTGCGGTTCCTAAGGGGGTAATTTTATCAACTTCTTTTGATCAGGTTTTACAAGATTTAGTCGTTCGTCCAGATATAGGAGAAATATTTATAATCGGCGGGGCCAGTGTTTACGCTATGGCTATTAAACAGCCGTCTTGTACCAAGCTTTATTTAACCAGGATAGATAAGGAATTTGATTGTGATGTATTTTTTCCAAAGGTTGACGAAAATGTCTTTGTAGAATCTTCGGTATCGGAAGTACAGCAGGAAAAGGGTGTTAACTATCGTTTTTTTGAGTACGTGAGGGTGATAGAATAAAATTTTGATTAACTCAATTTAATATTAGTGGGTTGAGAAAGATCTATTTATCTCTCTTACTTACCTTTTTCACGGCCGTGAAAAAGGTAAGTAAGAGAGATGTTTTGATATTAGTTTATAGGAATAGTTTTAGATAGTCTGTTGACAATAACAGTTTTTTATATTATTATAACTAGAAAATAAAAATAAAACATTAACTTAAAAATGGAGGTTTATAGTGATTTATACTTTTTTTTCAGAAGAAATTATATCTTTAGAAGAAATTGAGGGTATATTTTCTAAAATTAAAAATTATAATATTGATAGAGTCGTGGTATTTGACTCGCGTCATAGGAGTCTTATCCAGATAGTAAAAGATAACATTGCCAAAAAGTTAATAAGTAATGATACTTTAATTATTTTGAATGCTATTTGGTCAAATAATAATTGGCATTTTACCCATGACTTGCAAGATATCGCTCTTACTTTAGGGACTGGTTCTTATGATCTGGCGATTATTAATAATGATTTTTTAAATAAGAAATCGTTGCTAGAGATAAGAAGAACAGTGTCTTCAAAAGATTTGATTATGATTAAATGGAGTGTAAATCGAGATAAAATTGAAGTATTAAAGAAAATAATGGGTTAAATTTTAAGCTGGTTGTCTTAGTAAGATGGCCAGCTTCCTTTTTTTATTAAGTTCGGTTAGTATATGTATAGTTATGCCCAGTACCACTACTTCACTACAGCAAATGTCGCCGGCAGAATAAAACCCATCAATTTTTCGATATGTTTGTTTATAAATCTCAAAATTTTAAACTTAATTTGCTGTCTAGGCGGCTAGTGAAGTTGTGGTAACCGGGTATGCCCAAAAAAGGATTATTTATTGTCATAGAGGGAACAGACGGTTCAGGAAAAACCCTGCAAACTGATTTACTGGCTAAGGCTTGGCGTAAGCAAGGTAAAAAGGTTAAGGTGGTCAGTTTTCCTCGTTATGGCCAACCATCAGCTAAGTTGGTTGAGCAGTATTTAAACGGTTATTTTGGCCAAAGCTGGCAGGTTAGTCCTTATCAAGCTTCTTTGTTTTACGCGATAGATAGGTTTGCGGCGGCTGAACAAATAAGGGATTGGTTAAAATTGGGTTATGCTGTCATAGCTAATAGATATGTTTTTAGTAATGCAGCACATCAAGGGGGAAAAATAGTAAATAGCAAAGAAAGAAAAAAATATTGGCAATGGCTGATAAATTTGGAATATAATTTATTAAACATACCAGAGCCGGATATCACTGTTTTATTGCACGTCTCGGCTAAGTTGGCTCAGCAATTAGTGGATAAAAAAACTAAACGAGCTTATATAAAATCAGGTAAAAAACGCGACATACACGAAAACGATTTAAATCATTTACAGTCGGCCGAAAAGGCTTATTTACAGCTGGCTAAATTATATAAATTAAAAATTATAAAATGTGAAAAAGGAGGTAAATTATTAAAACCACAAAAAATAAATAGTATTCTTCAAAAAGCAATAGCAATCAAATAAAACACAAAAACCTTAGGAGGTAAAATGGAAGATTTAAAAATTAACGTTAGGATGACTGATACCATAGCTATCCTAATAAAAGTTTTGGCCGAGTCTCCTTCTGATTTTTTTTCGTTTATTTCTGGATACTTTTCTCACCAAAAGAATCTGGAAGATGAAGAGACTTTATTTATGGATTTTAATGAGCATTTAGGTTTACTTACTCAAAAAGAAAATCATGAATTTTTTAGGATAGGAGACCTTAATTTAAATGAGTTAGTCAGCCGGGCTTTGAATAATTTTGTTAACAATCCTGATTGGATACCTAAAAACAGGTTTGCTAAAAGATTTATAACAAAGTTAGTTGATTATTGTCATTCCGGTCATTTTTCTTCAGCGGTAGTGGATGCGCATCCACTGGCTATTAAATTAGGTTTTTATTCCTATTAAATAAAAGCTCAAAATTAATTTAAAGGGCAGTCTTATTGGATTGCCCGCTTTTTTTTTGCTTAAAATCTGATATAATTTGTTCATATGGAATTAGAAGCTATTATTGGGCTGGAAATACACGTTCAGCTTAAAACCAAATCTAAAATGTTTTGCGCTTGCGATAACACAGGTGAAGATCAGGCGCCCAATACTACTATTTGTCCTATTTGTACCGGACACCCTGGCACTATGCCGATGCCTAACGAGGCAGCTGTAAAAATGGCCATACAAACAGCTTTGGCTTTGAATTTGCGGGTTAATAAACATTCCAAGTTCGACAGGAAAAATTATTTTTATCCCGATTTGCCTAAGGGTTATCAAATATCGCAATACGACGAGCCTTTGGCAAATGAAGGTTATTTAGAAATAACAGTCAGTAAAGAAACAGTTCGTATCGGTATAGAGCGGCTTCATTTGGAGGAGGATACAGCTAAATTATTACATGGCCAAAATAAAACTTTGGTGGATTTTAACAGAGCAGGCACACCACTCATGGAAATAGTAACCAAGCCCAATATTAAAAATCCGGAGCAGGCTAAGATTTTTTTGCAGGAACTCAGATTAATTTTGCGTTATTTGGAAGTTTCTGACGCTGATATGGAAAAAGGTCACTTGCGTTGCGATGCCAACATATCTTTAAGACCTAAGGGGGATAGTAAATTTTATACTAAAACAGAAATAAAAAACATGAATTCTTTTCGGTCGGTGGAAAAAGCTTTGGCTTATGAAATTGCCAGGCAAACTGAATTATGGCAACAAAATAATCCGCCAGTTAAAACAGCTACCCGCGGTTGGGATGATAAAGCAGGTGTTACTGTGGAGCAAAGGGAAAAAGAAGCAGTTAATGATTATAGATATTTTCCTGAGCCTGATATTCCACCTTTGAATATAGATAAAAAGGACATAGAGGTTTTAGGCCATTCTTTACCCGAGTTACCAGCTGTTCGGCGCGCGCGTTTACAAGCTGATTATGGTTTAGCTTTGGCCGAGGCACAACTTTTGACTGATGACAAAGAACTGGGGGATTATTTACAAAGAACGGTTAAAGCCTTGGCTAATGAAATGGATGGTGATATAAAGCCGGCCGCCAAGTTGGCCTCTAATTGGGTGTTACATAAGTTAACGCCTATAATGCTGGCTGAAGATTTAACCATAGATAAATTACCTTTTTCTTTAAGTCAACTTACGGAATTTTTACTTTTAGTATCCAGACGGCAGGTGAATTCTACCAATGGTCAATTATTACTTAAAAAAATGACAGAAACAGGTAAAGCGCCAATGATTATTCTAGAGGAAGAGGATTTAGGCCAGATGGATTCTAGTGAAGGGCTCAGGGATATTATTCAGGAAGTGACTAAGCAGTATCCTGAACAAGTAAAGCAGTTTAAAGACGGTAAGGATCCAGTTATAAAGTTTTTATTAGGAGCGGTTATGAAGCAAGCTAGGGCAAAGCCAATCCAATAGAAGCGGAATTGGCTTTAAGAGATTTTTTAAAATGATTTATTTATAATTTATTAAGATTGTATGCAAATAAACTATTTAGCCGTTATAGTTTGTTCTGTTTTAGCTATGATAATTGGCGCTTTGTGGTATGGTCCAATTTTTGGGAAAAAATGGTTAGAAATAGTCGGCGCTAATATTAACGACCTTACAGCCAGAGAGGCAATGAAGAAGCGAGCTGGGCCGCTTTATTTTGTTCAATTTTTATTAACCTTATTCCAAGTTTATGTTTTGGCCTATTATATTTCAGGCTGGTCAGAGGTTTCTGGATTAGAAAATTCATTGTGGATTTGGGCGGCTTTTATAATTCCTACCGTGGCTGGCGCAGCTATGTGGAATAATGATTCAGCCAGAGTTTCTTGGGCTCGTTTTTTAATTCAGGGTGGTTATCAGTTGGTGTTATTTGTTTTGTTTGGTTTGGTGTTAGATTTTTGGAATTAGGATATAAATTTATTAATATTTTTTTCAGCCTGCTGGACATTATTTATCCAATTAATGTTCGGCATTTTTTTAAGCCAGGTTAGTTGCCGCTTGGCGTATTGACGAGTATGCAGAGCAATTAAATTGGTCGCTTCTTTGAGGTCAACTTCTTTTTTTACTAAATTAATTGTTTCTCGGTAACCAATGGTTTTGAGAAGCACTGAATTCGGGTATTTTTTTAATAGTTGTTCAGTTTCTTTTATTAGATCTAGCTTAAGAAGTAGTTTAGTTCTCTTTTTTATATTAATTAATAATTTTAGGTCGTTTGTTTTTAGACCTAATATTAAAGTATTGGGCCTGATTTCTGATATTTGACTATTGATAAAGGATTGTCCAGTGGTTAAAACGTATTCTAAGGCCCTGATAATTCGCCTGGAATTATTTTTGTCTATAACTTTATAAGTTGCTGGGTCAATTTTTTTAAGCCGGTTTAGCAGGTTTTTTAAGGTTGATTTATTTAATTTATTTCTTAAGAGTTTATTGGGTTTAGCTGAAGAGAATTGATAGCCTTGGGTAATAGCTGAAACATATAAACCAGTACCACCAACTAAAATAGGCAAATAACCCACAGCCGATAGTTTACGGATAAGCTGATTGGCTTTTTTTTGAAATTTAACAACTGAATATGTTTTATTAGGTGCCAGTTCGTCAATAAAAAAGTGGGGTATACCTTGAACTAAATATATTTTTTTTGCATTTAAAATTTTTTGCCACCGGCTATTAGCTACTCGCCAACTGCCATTTGGTTGGCAGGTGCCTATTTTGGCCTGTTGGTAAATTTGCCGCGAGTCAGCTGAAATAATACAGCCGTGATATTTTTTAGCCAAAAGCAAACTTAGGTCGGTTTTGCCGCTGGCTGTTGGACCGACAATAGCGAGTAATGGAGGATATTTTTGAAGTTTGACTTTTTTGGACATTAACTATAAGGTAAGTCTAATAAAAATAAAAAACAATACTTTAAAATAATTATAGGAGCTGAGTAATGTGGGAAGATATAGTAAAGTTTTTACTGCCAATAGTTTTCACCGAGAGTGTTCCTTATATATTATTTGAACACGGTTTGGATTATCAACAAACGACAATAATAAGTTTAATAATTATGGCTTTAAAATTGGTCGTAGATGTATTTTTTATAAGATTTGTTTTGTTGATTATTCGTAAGCTTATTAATCGTCTTTGGCGTTTGTTAAAAATTTTTTTCTGGAGAAAAAATATTCTCTATATAAAAAGTTGGTCTAGAAGGGATTCAAAAATTATTGAAGTAGTTTCTTTTTTAGGCCGATTCAACTTTATTTATCATAAGCCGGTAAAAGCCATGGCTAGATTAAGGGATAAATTGGTAAATTGGGCCATTGGGGTAGGTTATGCGGCTATTTTTATTTTATCAATTGTTCCTATGGTACCAATAGTAGCCGCTGCTCCAATTTTAGCTTATATTGCTTTAACAGCTAATAAACCTTGGTATCAATTTAATAATTGGTTGTTTGTGGCTTTATTAGTCGGCTCGGAGATAAAAATAATATATTTGGTTGTCGGGTTGTATGGTTTTTAAAAAAAGGGTTGTTCGTTAAAAAACGAGCAACCCTTAATTTATTTATTAGCTCCGGTTTTTTATTTCCTGCTGCAATCGGTTTATAAAATCGATTTGGTTTATCATTAATAAATCTTTTTGTCCACGTATCCGTACGGCTAATTGGCCAGAGTCTATCTCTTTGTCGCCAATAACCAGGCTATAAGGTATTTTTTCTTGGGTAGCTTTGCGTATTTTGTTGCCTACGGTTTCATTGGCTTCGTCAATTTCAGTTCGTATGTCTGATTGGTTTAATTGTTCGGCTAGTTTATAGCAGTAATCTAAATGATTTTCACCAACCGGCAGTAATTTAACCTGAATAGGGGAAAGCCAAAGTGGGAATGATCCGGCGGTGTGTTCAATTAGTATAGAAAAAAATCTTTCAATTGAACCCATAATGGCAGCATGAATCATGACTATTCTTTCATCTTCGCCTTTTTCATTAACGCATGATAAATCAAACCTGTCCGGCAGATTCATATCCAGCTGAATAGTGGCTACCTGCCAGGCCCGTCCTAGCGAGTCTTGAGCCATAAAGTCCAGCTTGGGCCCGTAAAAAGCCGCTTCACCAATACCTGGATACCAAGTTATTTCTTTTTCGGCAATAATATCATTAAGGGTTTTTTCAGCAAAAGCCCAGTTTTCTTTGTCACCTAGATATAGTTCCGGGTGTTTTGGGTCATGGATTGATAATCGTACTGATAAAACAAAGCCAAAGGTATTGTAAAATTCGTTAACAATATCCCAGATTTTTAGAAATTCTTCTTTAACTTGACTAAGACGACAAAAAACATGGGCGTCATCTTGAGCAAAGCTGCGGACTCGCGACAGACCGTTTAATTCGCCGCTTTGTTCATCGCGGTAGCACATAGTGGTATTAGCATATCGTTGAGGTAATTCGCGATAGCTCCATTGTCGTCGTTTATATATTTGGGTATGATGCGGACAGTTCATTGGTTTCATGGCAAAAATATGACCTTCACGAGTAGTAATTTTAAAGAGTTCGTTTTGAAATTTTTCCCAGTGACCGCTACGTTCATACAAATCTTTTTTAGTAATATGGGGAATTTCCACACGCTCGTAGCCTCGAGCTCGACGTAATTGCCAAACATACTCATCCAGCAGATGACGCATTAAAGTTCCTTTAGGTGTCCACAAAGGCAAGCCAGAGCCTACCAGATCGGAAAAGGTAAATAAGTCTAGCAAAGGGCCGAGGATTTTGTGATCCCTTTTTTTGGCTTCAGCTC
>JBMORS010000070.1:0-2049 GCA_049319925.1 Patescibacteria group bacterium
CAAAAGCTTGGCAGGATTTTGCTGAGATTATGTATGTTTTAATGTGTGGCACAGGCGTAGGTTTTTCAGTAGAAAGGCAGACAGTAGAGCAATTGCCTATTATTCAGCGGCAGACTGGTCAAAAATTGCCCAGCCATTTAGTAGAAGACAGCAAAGAGGGTTGGAGCAATGCTTTGGTATTAGGACTTAATACCTGGTCTAAGGGTCAAGACATAGAATTTGATTATTCCGCTATCAGGCCACAGGGCGCCCGGCTTAAAACCATGGGCGGCCGCGCTTCGGGTCCTGGTCCTTTAATGTCCTTAATGAAATTTGTGCGTTCCAAAATGATGGAACGCCAAGGTCGCCGTTTAACGACTTTAGATGCTCATGACATAATCTGTAAAATTGGTGAAGTCGTGGTAATGGGCGGCGTGCGTCGGTCAGCTTTAATTTCTTTATCTGATTTAGACGATTTGGAAATGCGTCATGCTAAAGACGGTCAGTTTTATTTAAAACATCCAGAACGAGCCATGGCTAATAATTCGGCCACTTATAATGACAAGCCGGAGTTAGACCAGTTTTTGGACGAGTGGATAAATATTATGCGTTCTGGTTCGGGTGAGCGCGGCATATTTAACCGCGGTGCTTTGGCCAAACAATTACCTAAAAGACGTTGGCCAATTTTCGCGCCCGATATGCACACTTCCGGCACTAATCCTTGTGGTGAAATTATTTTAAAGTCCAAACAGTTTTGTAATTTATCTGAAGTGGTGGCCAGAGCCGAAGATACCGAAACCACTTTGCTCAAAAAAGTTAGATTGGCGACTATTTTAGGAACCTATCAGGCCAGTTTGACCAAGTTTCCTTATTTGTCGGAAGAATGGAAGAAAAATTGTCAGGCCGAAGCCTTGTTGGGAGTTTCTATTACGGGTCAGTGGGATTGTCCGGCCGTTCGTAATCCAGTCACTTTACAAAAGTTGAAAGACGAGGCTATTAAAGTTAATCAGGAATACGCCAAGCGCTTTGGTATTAATCAATCTACGGCGGTAACTTGCGTTAAGCCGTCGGGTAATGGTTCTCAGTTGTTTGATTCCTCCTCTGGTATGCACCCCAGGCACGCACCTTATTACATTCGGCGCGTTCGGGTAGAACGACATAATCCTTTGTTTTTGATGCTTAAGGATATGGGCGTGCCTTATCAGCCCGAAGTCGGTCAGGCACCGGATACAGCCAGTACTTATGTTTTGGAATTTCCCATTAAAGCTCCAGAAGGCGCTATAGTCAGACGCGATATTTCGGCTATGAAACTTTTGGAACATTGGCAGAATCTAAAAACCAATTATACCGAGCACAATCCTTCGGTTACAGTTTCCATTGCGGCTGATGAATGGTTAAAAGTGGGTAACTGGGTATATGAGAATTGGGATATGGTCGGCGGATTATCTTTCTTGCCCAAAGACGAGCATGTTTATCAATTAGCGCCTTATGAGGAAATAAGCAAAGAAGCTTACGATCAATTGGTTAAGAATTTTCCGCAGATTGATTTTTCTAAAATTGTGGCTTACGAATACGATGATCAGACTCAAGGTTCCAAAGAATTGGCCTGCGTTAGTGGCGCCTGTGAATTAAAGTAATTACTTAAATGGGTAAGATTTATACTAAAACCGGCGATAAAGGTGAAACCAGTCTTTATGGCGGCCTGAGGGTGCCCAAAGGTAATTTAAGGTTGGAAGCTTATGGCACTGTAGATGAAACCAACGCTGCTTTGGGCGTAGTGCTGGCGATGGATGAAGCAGGAGACTATTTGGCAATTTTACAAAATGTGCAAAAGGATTTGTTTACACTAGCTTCGGAACTAGCTACGCCGCCAGAGAAAACTATAGAGGGTTTAGCTTTGGTATCAGAAGGTAGAATTGTTTATCTAGAAGAGCAAATAGATAAAATGGAAAAAAAGTTACCAGTTTTGCAGCAGTTTATTTTTCCGGGCGGCAGTAAAGTAGCAGCCAGTTTACACTTGGCCCGCACTGTCTGCCGTCGGGCCGAGCGCCAGGTAGTCAGACTTAGGGA
>JBMORS010000071.1:0-2012 GCA_049319925.1 Patescibacteria group bacterium
AGTCCTTGGGATGACAATATTTTTTTATAGCTCCAGCATGGCGACTAATGGCGCGCCAACGTTTTATTTGCCGCTCGTCTTCCTTAGGTAAACGTCGCCCTAAATAATAACGGCAATACCACTGAAACCAACCTCTGGGATCTACTGGGTTAATCCAACCCTTAGCCTCCCAAGCTGACAAAGGTAGACTAGCGTCTACGCCAAAGTAATTTAATTTATAATTTTTTTTGTTGGATGATAATTTAGCTCCCCTAAACCAACTGCTAGGAAATTCCTTACGGCAATCTGTTAAATATTTGCCACCAAACACCCCCAATTTAAGCATCTGCTTAGGTGTTAATTGTGGTTTAAAATCAAATAAAAAATTTTTACCAGCGGGTTCAGTTAAATAATAGCGATAACCTTGCTGCATTTTATCATTTACAACCACTAATTTTTTTACCCGCCGGGGCATATTATTTAAAATTAATCACTACTATTTCGCTGCTACTGCCTAAGCGCTGAGGCGGACCCCAAGTGCCCACACCGCTAGTAGTTATTAATTGCCCCTTACCTACTTTATGCCAGCCGTAATCCAAACCTTTATACACTGCCCTGGTTATATAATTAAACGGCCACATCTGACCAACATGCGTATGCCCCGACAACACTAAATCAGCGCCCGCTTCAGTTGCCATATCAACTACCAAGGGCGCGTGCTTTAGTAAAAGAGTTGGTTTTGATTTATCCAAGTTTAAACCAGACATTAATTTAGATAAACCGTCCAAATTATTAGAATCTTTAAAAGTTAAACCAGCAATTTGTAAACCATTAACTTCCACCATCTTATTATTAAGCACGGTAATACCAGCCCCGGTTAAAGCTTTGGTATAAGGCAAACTGTCACCAAACTCCTCGTGATTGCCATTACTAAAATAAACTCCCCAAGGCGCCTGTAAATTTTTCCAAGGTTCAACTAAAGCTGCGTAATCAGCTGGCGGGCCATCATAAAAATCCCCTGGTATAAAAACCGCCGCTGGTTTAAGACTATTTACCAACTTAACTATTTTAACCGACTTGCCAACTCCATAAATATTACCCAAATGACTATCAGCCAACAGTACAACTTTTTGACCGCGCCAATCAACCGGTAAATTATCCCAAGACACTTGGTATTGTTTTATCTTAATATTTTGTGAATTATAAAGCCCAAATAAACTTAACAGCATTGCCAAAACGAATAAAACCACACCTATCACGCTAAAGTTAAAGTTATAAGGCATTAAATATCCTAAAATCCGCGCTAGCCAATAAACTAAACTGGCTAAAACTAAAAAATGCAAAGTGCCCAGCCAAACAGCAGCCAAAGTATAAAACCAGTCTATTAACGGATTAATAAATTGATTAGCCAATAACGAAGCGGCCAAAAAACTTATTGTTAAAATAAAAAAAATAATTTTTAAACGAAAAGCTCCACCGGCGCTTAAACCTGACCAAAAACTAACTAAAGTTTTATAAACCAGCCAGTGTCCAAAAAACAAAATTGATTGAACAATGGATAAAAAAATTACCACTTGCCAAATTCTCATGACTTTTAAAAATTAAGCCGCCAAATTGTCAAAGTTAAGTAACCGGCAAACAATACCCAAACGGCGTAAGGGGCTAACAAGGCGGCGGCCCAGCGAGAAGAGCGGCCAGTTAAAACTATCAACCAAATTATAGAAAACCACAACGCCCAAATTTCTACAGCAGCGGCGCCAATCAATTGCTGTTTAAAAAATAACCAACTCCAGCCAATATTTAAAAGACCATTAACAACAAAAACAACTAAAGCTAAATAAAAATTTTTATCCCTAATGGATCGATTATAAAAAATTAAAACAGCCCCCGCTATCAAAATAAACAAAATCGTCCAAACTAATCCTATAAAAGCGCCTGGCGGCGTAAAATCCGGCTTAATAAGGGTTTGATACCAAACTGTATTAGGATCTGTAAAAGAACCACCTAAGGCCGACACGCCAACCACTAAAGCA
>JBMORS010000072.1:0-1964 GCA_049319925.1 Patescibacteria group bacterium
GTATAGATAAACAACCCTCCTCCATAACAACCTTACGCCAAGATGATTTTAATATTTCTGGATTAAAATAAGACTTTATTTGTCCACCGTTATCTAATACGATTAATCTTTTTGACTCGTTAACTTGCGGTGCGGCCAGACCTATTCCTTTATAATAAACCATGGCCTCTTTCATCTGTTCAGCCAAAAACAAATCAGCCTGGCTTAAAGGCAAATTTAAGTCGGCGGCCCGATCTCTTAATATATTTTGTGGGGCTATTATTAAAGGTAACATATTATTATAATAATAAACTAGCTTAAAATATTTTCCGGGTCTATGTCAATAATAACATCATCAGGCAAGAGCGGCCAGATTGTTTTAAAATCATTAGACGATTTAGCTTTAATTAACAAATGCCAACGGTATTTACCCCTAAGCTGCTTATAGTAATCCGGGTACGGACCAATCAAGCTAAAATTTTCCGACAAAAAATTTCTTAATTTATTTTTTAAAAATCGAGCCTCGGCTAAAGCAACTTTTTCCTCAGACCGGGCCCAAGTCAAACGAAGTAAACCCGAAAAAGGTGGGTATTGATATTTGAACCTTTCTTTAATTTCCCTTTCGTAAAAATAAGTTCGCTTATCAATTGATTTGGAAAAAGATTGCCAAATATTACTATTTAAACGATAAGTTTGCGCCATAACTTTATCAACACCACTTGATAAAAATTCATAGAGCCGATGCCACAACCTTTCTGGAGCTCTAAACTCAGGTAAAGACATTTCCCCGTCGGGATTAACTAAAACTATCAAACCAAAATCACCGGCCCGGCACTTTTGCCAAGCGGCTTGTCCGCCCACCAAAACAAAAGGGGAATTATTTAAACCAGCTGGCAAAGAATCCTTAAATAAAACCCAATCCGGTCTAAGCCCAACCAACCAATTATAAAGTTTATCTAAACCTGTACCACGCATCAAAAAATTATTTCCCGAACAACCGGGACAAGGCAGGGGATAATCCTGTTCCTTAGAACAATGATAACAATAAAGATTGCTCTTACCTAAACGACTAACCAAATTTCTCTGACAATTTGAGCAAACCGGGCTATAACCACAATCTTGGCAAATAGCAGCCGTGGCCTCACCTAAACGATTTAAATAAACAAAAACATTTTTACCAGACTTAAGACTGGTTTCCATCTGTTTTAAACAAACTTCCGCCAATAAACCCTTATGGCCGGCTTGACGATCAGCTGTCATATCAATTACTTCCAGCCTAGGTAATGAATCTTTTAAAACTTTAAATTTTTCTTGGTTTAATCTGGCTGCTTGCCAACTTTCCAAACGAGGAGCGGCTGACAGTTGTAAACAATTAACATTGTTAATCAAGGCGATCTGCTTAGCTAAAACCACTGGATCATAACGGGGAAACTGATCGCTTTGCCGATAATTCTCATTAGCCGACTGATCTATTATTATTCCGCCCAAATTATTAAAAGGTAAAAACAGAGCCAATCGACTACCTATTACTAAACAATTATCTTTCTGGCGAAGTTTTAACCACAAAGACCGACCAAAAGACAAACTACTACTAGAGGAAAAAGCAACCACAGGAAATTTGTCTTTTAATTTATCTAACCACCAATCTAACCGATTTTGAGTTGGTACCAAAAATAAAATTTGTCGATTTTTAGAAACCTCTCGACTCAATAAACCGTCAATGGCTTTTTCTAAACCCGCCAAGGAAGAATACACCAAATTACTTATTAACTGACCACTGGACACAACTAAACCCGAATTTGTTTTAAGATAAGACAAATCCTTATCTATTTTAAAATTACGATTGGGTTTAAAATAAACAAACTGATTAAGTGCAACTGGCCAGGATAAACCATAATTTTCTACCAACCAGCTAGCTATTTTAAGTTGCCAAGATAAAAGATAACCCGGCACTAAACAAGCTTCCACTTTTTTTAAAATTATTT
>JBMORS010000073.1:0-1954 GCA_049319925.1 Patescibacteria group bacterium
AAGCAAAACCTCCTGTTAAATTAAACAGGAGGTTTGTAATTACCACTTAGGCGCGTAGGCTAATTCAGCCTGTTCCAACTTTCTTTTAAGAGACGGGATTACAAATTTTAATCCGTAAATCATCAGACTATAAAACCCAAAAATCAGAAATAAAACTGCTAAAACCGTTACCATAAGTAAACCGGCTAATATTTTAATAATTATTTTTGTTTTAGACATTTTGTCCTCCTTGTTTATTTTGGTGAAATTTTTATTTTAGGAAACTTTATTTTTTACCATGACAGATAAAACAAAAACCCGCGCCTTTATTTAAGGTGCGGGCTAAGTTTGGTTTAATTAAAAAATTCTAAACAATCCAAGCTTGTCCCTAAGGGGCCGGCGGCACTACCAAAACAAATTGGCTACTTAAAAAATTCATAACTTAAAAACAGTATAAGGCTATCTGGCAATAAAGTCAAAATTATTTTTCATCTTTAAAAGAAAAAACTTCTTCTAAACTGCTACCCAGCTCTTTGGCCACCTTATAAGCCAAACGCAAGGAAGGATTATATTTGCCTTGCTCCAAAAAAACCAAGGTTTCCCGGCGAATACCCACCTTTTGGGCCAGGATTTCCTGGGTTAAATTTAATTTTTGCCTAAGTTCTTTAATCTGATTGGTCATAAATTTAACGGCATTCACTAACCGGCACAGGCCCTGTTGGTTGGCCGTGTTTTATCCACTGACCATTTTGACACAACCAAGTATCTTCGCCACTTATAAACCTAAGGCCAAATAAAATTACAGCCACCAAAATAAGTAAAACTATTCCAGTATAAACTAAATTAAAATCCGTTAATTTTATTTTATTATAATAGTGAAAAATAAAAGCATACAAAATTAACAACAAACAGGTGGAATAAGCCAAAACTAAGCCAATGGTTTCATAAACCGGGTTTAGATACTTAAGAGAATAAGATGCCAACATTAAAACCACGGCCAACCAAGCGTAAATCTGTATGGCTAGTCTGGCAGCCTGACCGCCCAAAGCATAATCACGTTCGTCTGCCACCACCCCCTGCAGCTGACGGCGCCAGTAATACATTAATAAAGCCGCTGATACCAATAAAGGCACAGCTAGCCAAAAATTTTGATTAACAAAGGACTGACCAAATAAAATTGCCAGACCTATAACCATAAACATTTTTAGCCATTTATATTGTTTGATTGTCATAATTTATTAGTTAATTATTTCTAACATTAGAAATGTTATATAATTCTAACATCACTGTCAAATTATATGTAAAATAAAGAAAAATACTATCTTTAGGTTTATCAGCCAATTGGCCGAGTACAAATAAGCCTAAGTTATCCACAATCATAAACTATTGACTATTGTACGAACGTACAATATACTTATATTATAAAACTAAAATTTAAACCTTAAACAAAAATACTATGCCTCCAGAACATCAACAACAGATTTTTAAAGTCAAACAGTTTTACTGGGAAAACCACCGCATGCCCAGTTACAGCGAACTGGCTGATCTGTTGGATTTTAAATCCAAATATTCAGCTCAATATTTGGTAAACAAATGGCTTAAAGTTGGCATTGTTAACCGCGATTACAAAGGCAAGATAACTCCGGGCAAACTGTTTATGCCTTTAAAACTCCTGGGCACTATTCAAGCTGGCTTACCTACTCCAGCTGAGGAACAAGATTTAGACAGCATTTCTTTAGACGACTGGCTGATAAATAAAAAGTCCGACAACTTTATGCTAAAAGTTACTGGCGATTCTATGATCGAGGCTGGCATTCAACCAGACGATCAAGTTATTGTGGAACGGGGTCGCACTCCTAAAAACGGCGACATCGTAGTAGCTGAAGTTGATAACGAATGGACTCTTAAATATTTTGAAAAATCAGGCAATAAAACCAAGCTAATACCGGCTAACAAAAACTATAAACCTATCATA
>JBMORS010000074.1:0-1942 GCA_049319925.1 Patescibacteria group bacterium
TGGACATAGCTTTTAACACTTGAACCAGCCCGCGCAAATTACCTTGCAACACATTAACAAATCCACTCAAAGGAGCTGCTATAGAACCAACTACTTGGCCCAATAATTCCTGCTTGCTGGGTAACTTGGATAATTCGTTAACTTTGTCGGCATTAACAAAAGTTTTTTCTAATATACCGCCCAAAATTTTAAATTTATCATGCGTCTTGCCGTAATCTGCTAACAATTTAGCTGTTTCCACCTCATCATTTTGACTGACTGCCAAGCTAACACTACCGTTAGGTAAATCAGCTGCCGAGGCTTCTTTTAAGCCGGCTGACTCTAAAGACCTTCTTAAAACAGTCTTTTTAACCACTTCATAGCTAATACCTTTATCCCGCAATGTCTTCCTTAATTCTTGTAAGTCTTTAACACCCAAACCGGTAAAATCTGCCATAACCACTCCTTTGGCCGAAGACAAAGACTGGCTTAATGATTTAGCTGTGGCTATTTTACTAGAACGTGATTTTGCCATAATTTTATAAAATAAAAAATCTGAGGACTAAAGACCACAGATTATTCTAAAGCTATTAACCATTAGCTTTTAAGCTACTAGCTAATTTGCCTCGGCAGGCCCTTGAGGCTTAATCCGCCAACTGGCGAAACCTGCTGTCTGTGGCTATTTATTTACTTAACTAATTATAGATTAAACCCCATAGTCTGTCAAGAGATAAATAAATTCGGCGTCGTTATTAATCTAACGACGCCGTGAAATTATTTAGTTACTACATTTATTTGATAATTGCCTTTTACCACCAAATCACCAGTAAAAGACGGATTGGTTTCCATAAATATTAATGGATCCACTTTTACCAGCTTAGCCAAGTCATCAACTTTAATATTTTTTTCCAGTTTAATATTTATTTTTACCATCTTGGTAAAAATAGAATCATATTTTTTTATTTCTATTAAACCGGGTAAAAATCTATCTGGCTGGCTGAAAATTACTTTAATAGCTATAACCAAGAAAAAATACCTTCTGGTTTCCATTGGCAAACGCAAAACAAAATAATTATCAGTTTTTTGTTCTAGCATTTGCTTTTGAATTTTATCTGAACCAGCATTATAACAAGCTAGGGTTATAGGCCAACTTTTATTACCATTGTATAAATCCGACAAATGTTTAACAGCGGCTTTAGTGGCGGCTATAGGATCACGCCGCATGTCAAAACCTCTTTTAACCGACAAATTATATCTTCTGGCGGTTAATTCAACGAATTGCCATAAACCAACTGCTTTAGCTACAGAAACTATAATCGGATCTAAACCGCTTTCTAATATAGATAAATACTTTAAATCCTGCGGCAAACCAGCTGTATCCAATTCTGTTTCAAACAGATAAGAATACCGACCATATCTAAGCCAAGACAAAAGTAAAAAGTGTTGGCGTTGCAATAAAAAAGCTATCTCTGTTTGCAGCCTTTCTCTGATGAATTCATTTTCCATACTAAAGACTGTGTCGCAAAAAGAAATTTTTTCCTCGGGGGCGATGACAAAATTTATCAATTGTCCCCGGCTCAAACTATCAGCCAATCTTTTTAAGGTATCCAATTGATTGGTTAAAAGTATATTTTTGTCATCAACCTGCTTGATAATTAAATCTTTTTGGGCATTTTCAAATAAACTATAGCCCAATAAAGCTGATAGTATGACAAAAAATACAACTATAAACCTATTATCGTTTTTCATTTTTCCACCTTTATTTTTAATTTACTTTTTTATTATCTTTTTATCTTTCCCACTACCTTAATACTACCAAGCCAACCTTGTCAATTTCAATGTACTAGATGGGTACATAGGTAACAAGTGCTCATGTTTGTAGATGAAATTGATGGGTGACATATAGCCTAAAGCCTGGTGAGGTCTTCTAAAATTATACTCCACCAACCAATCGGTTAAACGA
>JBMORS010000075.1:0-14625 GCA_049319925.1 Patescibacteria group bacterium
CAGCCGCGTTACAAGCCGCTACCGCATAAGTGTATGTGCCGGCTATAGGTTTGGTAGTATCGGTATAACTGGTAAACCCGGTACCACTAACAGCCGAGGCTGTAAAACTACCGCTTTGGGCGCCAGAACGGGTTATGTCAAAACGAGTTTCTTTGGTAGAAGTATCCCACCAGCTAATAGTAACTGTGCCGGCGCTATAATTATAAGTAGCGTTTATATCTATGGGCGAAGTTGGTCTTAAATAATAAGTGGCGCAAGAAGTGGCACTTTGATTACCCACCACATCGGTAGCCCGGTGGCAAAAATAAGTTGTAGCGCTAGACACGGTTACTGACACTGAATTGGTAGCCGCGGTAGAAGATGGCGAACACTGCCCGGCCGGACTGGTACAATACTGTATAGTGGCCACGCCGGTGTTATCGGTATAGCTTACTGAAACAGTATAACCTTCTGAGCTGTAACTAGTACCGGCACTGGGATTTAAACTACTAACTGAGGGGGCTACAGTATCACAACTGGACGTAGTAGTAGTTACACTGGAAGCACTAGATTCCACATAAATATACTGGTCAGCGGCCTGAGCAACATAACCAAACCCTAACCAAGACAAAGCTTTACGCCAAATATTTTCCTGATAAGCTACTGTTGTATATCTTTTGTAGCCAGTCACGCTAAAACTGTAACTGCTATTACAAGTTAAGCCGCTGGCTGTAGCGCTGGTGGTATTGGGACCCAAATCAGCTATTTTAACACCACCCCGATAAAGAAAAAAACCATCTTCGTTATTGGAATTATCATTCCAGGCCAAACTAATAGTAGTTGTTGTACTGGAAGTTTTTCTTAAGCTAGACGGCGCGGCATTGGGCGGTGAATTATCCGGACAGGCGCTGGTGCTGGGACTAACTGTATTAGACGTGGCAGTTTGGCCAGTAGTAGTATTATAGGCCTGAACATAATAGGAATAACTAGTACCGCACAAAAGACCTGAGACTGAATAAGAAGTAGAATTAGCTCCTAAAGTAGCAATGGGCGTATTGTAGGGCGGGTTGTAAACCCTATAACCTTGTTCGTTAGTATTGGGATCGTTCCAAGACAAGTTAATGCTGGTTTGACCACCGGCACCGCCAGACAAACTAGGCGCGTAAAAAGCCGGACAAGCAGAGGCTGTGGCATAAACAGTGTTGGAATTGGCAGTTGAACCGTATATATCTTCAGCTAAAACTCTAAAAGAATGTTCGCCACAAGTTAAACTACCTACTGTAGCTGATGACCAAATAGAGCCCCAATAAGAACCATCTTTATACAAATACATATAATCAGTATTTTCGTGTATATTGGAAACATTTACACTAACACTGGTAGAACTTACTACTGTGGCTGATATAGTGGGCGGGCTAAAATAAGGCGCAGCCTTAACCGGCCCGCTTATAAACAAAAAAACCCCGACCGTTAGGCTAACAACTGTCGCGGCTGATAAAAATAATCTAAGCCTCCTAGTCATAAATTTTGTTTTATAAAGGTTAAGATAACTAAATTATAGCATATTATTAACAAAGAAGCAAGAAATAAAAGCCTTGCTTTTATCACCCGTCGGGTGATGGTTGCTAAAGCAACCAAAATCCTAAATCCTAAATAATCCCCTATGTCATTGCGAGGAGTGTAGCGACGAAGCAATCCCAGAATTTAGCCAAACTTTTCAGATTGCCACGACCCTGCAGGTCTCGCAATGACAAAAAATCTATTTTTGAGATAATTTCCAGGTATTTAGATTTGAGATTTATTTAGACATTAGCCCGCCTGCCATCTGACTGTCCTTAAGTATTAGTGTGTGAATAAGCGATATTTAAAAAACTTAAGTTTAATCATTATTTAAGGTACAGGCTATGTCGGGCAGGGATTTATGATTTATGTTACCTTATCAATTACTCTCAAACCGTAAAATTTAATTTTAACTATATCTTAAATTTCCTATCCCCACCTTTGACACTTCCCCACAATACTTAGTAAAATATAGACATCATTAATTTTATTTAAGCCGGCTTGAGGCTAAACTTATAGCCTTAGGTATACGGCAGCTAATTAACACGCCTATGAATGAATTCTCGCAAAATGCGCCCGCCCCCAAGCGCAACACCACTTTAATAATGGTGGTGGTAGTGGTGGTAGCCATTGTGCTGCTAGCTCTTGGTTATTACTTAACCAGCAACCAGACCGCCCCGACTGATAAACCAGCTGGTGAGCAAACTGACCAGACAACCGATGGCACTGTGGTTATGCCGGAAGAAGTATTTTCTTATGTTGGTGAAGTTACAGCCGTAGGCGAAGGCCAGTTGACTGTTTTAGCCAAACCAGTGGTTAATTATTTAACCGCCGACACAACTTTAACTGTTAAAACTGATGAAGCTACTCAGATTGTTAAAAGAACTATTCCCAAAGTTTTACCCGAGGATGGTAACGTAGCTAATTTGTTTAAACAGGAAACTATTACCTTAGCCGATGTAAAAACCGGCGATCAGGTAACCGTGGTTTCTAACAATAATATTAAAGGCCAAACCGACTTTACTGCTTCCCGTTTAGAAGTATTGAACGTACAGTAAACCAAGGTTCATCAAAACTACCCAGCCTTCGTCCCGTCTACGCGGGACTTCGGCGGGTTGTCCACTAAAAATTTGTCACGGATAAACCGTGACTATAGATAAAGGTAGACAAAAACAAAAATTCAAAAACCTCCAGGGCAACTTGGGGGTTTTTGATATAGAATAAGAATCAAAATGCAAAATTATCCATCCTCCGTAGCTGGAGTTTATCTATAAATTATTGGTAAATTGTTAAATCATTAACTATAACTATGAATTATCAATTATCATTACTGCGGAGGACGAGCAAACCTAAAATTCAAAATTTTACACCTGACTACTTTAGCCAGCAGAATTAAGAATTACAACCATTAATAATTTATTCTCTCCCCTCTTAATTCGTAATTCTAATTACTTTAATAATCATTCCGAATATGCGAGGTGTTTTATAATAACACACAAAACCGTCATTGCGAGGGAGTAAAACGACCGAAGCAATCTCTGAGTCTTAGATTGCCACGTCGTCCCTCTCCGCCTCCGCCAACCGGCGGATGGCGGACGCGGGACTTCTCGCAATGACAATTCTAAATGTTTTTTCCTAATTCTTAATTCATAATTCTAACTTCTATTTTCTATTTCTTAACAGTTGATTTCTCTCATCTAAACTGCTAAAATAGATGCTACAATATTAAAGTAATTTATCATTAATTAATTCACTTTTATGACACCTCTACTTTGGATAATATTAGCCGCTGTTGCTTTAATAATCTTTTGGCTAATCAGCACTTATAATAAACTAGTCACTCTTAAAAACCGCAGCCAGGAAGGCTGGAGCGACATAGACGTACAACTAAAAAGACGTCACGACCTAATACCTAATCTGGTCAACACTGTTAAAGGCTATATGACGCACGAGGCCGGAGTGTTTGAAAGAGTTACCAAAGCCCGGACAGCTGCTTTATCAGCCGGCACTATGGCCGAAACTGGCTTAGCCGAAAACCAACTAAGCCAAGCCTTAAAAAGCCTGTTCGCCGTGGCCGAAAATTATCCAGAACTTAAAGCCAGTGTGAATTTTTTGCAATTGCAAGACGAATTATCAGACACTGAAAATAAAATTCAGGCGGCCAGACGTTTTTACAATGGACTGGTGCGCGATTTAAATACTACTTTGGAAACCTTCCCTACTAACTTAATAGGCAACTTATTTAAGTTTACTAAACGAGAATTTTTTGCCGCTGACGAAACCGAAAAGCAAAACGTGGAAGTGAAATTTTAAATAGAAGCTGGAAGCTAGAAAATAGAATAATAAACATATGATGGAGGGTCATATGAAAATAAAAAACTTTCACGACTTAAATGTCTGGAAACAAGCTCATACTTTAGTTTTAGAAATATACGGATTAACAAAAAATTTTCCTAGAGAGGAACTATACTCACTAAGTGACCAATTAAAACGAGCAGCAGTTTCTATTACTTCAAATATTGCTGAAGGGTTTGGTAGACGATCGTATGCAGAAAAAATATACTTTTATTCTATTGCTCAAGGATCTCTAACAGAGCTGCAAAATCAATTGATAGTAGCTCGCGATGTTAATTACTTATCCAAAGATAGCTATAATAAAATTGATGATTTATCAGTCAACGTTAATAAATTATTAAACGGCTTATTAAGAAAGACTCGACAATTAAAAACTCTAAATTCCAGCTTCTAGCTTCTAATTTCATTAAATATGTACAACCAAATCGCCGCCAACAAAAGAAAAACCTGGCTACTGCTGATTATTTTTGCGGTAGTAATTTTGGGTTTGGGTTATGCTTTGGGTTATTATTACGGCGATGTATTTGGTTTGTTAACCTTGGCCGGTCTTATTACCATAATTATGGGCTTAGTGGGTTACTATGGCGGCGACAAAGTAGCTCTGGGATTAGCCGGCGCCAAACAAATAAACCAATCCGACAACATTTACCTATGGCGCTTGGTAGAAAATTTATGTATCAGCCAGGGTATGCCGATGCCTAAAATTTACCTTATGCCAGAAGCGGCTATTAATGCTTTTGCCACCGGTCGTGATCCTAAGCACGCCAGCATAGCCGTAACTCAAGGGGCCTTAACTAAACTTAATAACGAAGAGCTGGAAGGCGTACTAGCTCACGAATTATCGCATATAAAAAATTACGATATTCGCCTGGCCACTTTGGTAATAATTTTAGTAGGGCTGATAGCTATTATGTCGGACATTCTGCTACGCTCTCATATCTTTGGCGGCAGCAGACGATCCAGTAGCGACAACCGCCAAGGCGCTGGACTTATTATGATTTTGGGTTTAATTCTAGCTATACTTTCTCCTTTGATTGCCAATCTGATAAAACTGGCAGTGT
The DNA here is from genome assembly GCA_049319925.1 of Patescibacteria group bacterium. GTDB lineage: Bacteria > Patescibacteriota > Patescibacteriia > Veblenbacterales > UBA10138 > JAHITT01. The sequence continues at coordinate 4,956 of JBMORS010000075.1, forward strand.
CTAGAAAACGGGAATTTTTAGCCGATGCTTCAGCCGCGCTTATGACCCGCTATCCCGCCGGCTTAGCTAACGCTCTTAATAAAATAAATAATGATAAAACTCCTTTAACCAAATCTTCACCAGCCACCCAACACCTTTATTTAGCTGCGCCTTTTACCGGTAGCCGCCTAATGATGAACCTTTGGTCTACCCACCCGCCGATTGAGGATAGAATAAAAGCCCTAAAAGAAATGGGGTAAAATTATCTCTTTGTTAAAAAGTGTCTATTAGATAAAAATTTTAAAAAATAAAACAGCAGGTTTAATAAATCCGAAATCCTAATGTCTAAAACCCCGCCTGCCTAAGCCTAAAACCTAAGTAGAGAATAAATGAATTTTGGTTGATAGATAATCAGTATTTATCGGCTGATTGGTTAAGGCACATGGCGGGCAGGCTAAATAAATCCCAATACCCAATTGTTAAATTTTAGGATTTGGATATTATTTAGATATTAGGATTTAAGATTTAAGATTTTGAATTTTTATATTAATTATGCTCGATCTTTTTTCCAAGTTCACTTCGCATTACCAAAAAATACTTGTTCAGGCCAAACAAACAGCTGTTAAAGACGGTCGCGGGCAAATAGACATTAAAGATTTACTGCTAGCCTTAACTTTAGAACAAGGTTCTTTGGCTGGTGAACTTATTAATAAATATCAAAACGATCTGCCTAAAAAGGTTGTTTTGGAAACAGATGTCAAACCAGCTGAACCCAGCCAAACTAATTCAGCTAATCTACCTAAACCCGAAGAACTTTTAGACATCTTAAGTCAGGGCTTATCACCGGCGGCCAAAAAAATAATCGAACAATCAGTCCTTATTGCTTGGCGCAATAAACATCGCTATATAGGTACCGAACACCTTTTGTTGGCCTTGGTGTCGGCACCAGAACAAGAGCTTAATCAATTCTGGCAAGCCATAGAATTAGACACTAATAATTTAAAAGACAGCTTGCGGCAAGCTATGAAAGGCGCTAACAAATTCAGCGAATTAGCCGAAGCTATAACCCAAGAAAAAGAAGAATCCAAAAACCCCACCAGCTCTACACCAGCCCTAGATTGGTTTTGTTTGGATTTAACCAACCAGGAAACTCAAAATAAAATTGACCCGGTAATCGGCCGACACAAAGAAATAGACCGCTTAATTAATATTTTATCCCGGCGTACCAAAAATAACCCCCTACTGCTAGGCGATCCCGGAGTAGGTAAAACCGCTATTGTCGAAGGACTGGCTAAACGAATCCATGAACAAAACGTGCCTGACTGGCTACTAGACAAAAGAATTTTATCTTTGGATTTGGGGCTGGTTGTAGCCGGCACTATGTACCGCGGTGAATTTGAAGGTCGCTTAAAACAAATACTGGACGAACTAAAAAATCATCCAGAAATAATTCTTTTTATAGATGAAATACATACTATTGTTGGTGTGGGCTCGGCACCTGGCTCTTTGGACCTAGCTAATTTAATAAAGCCCGCCCTAGCCAAAGGGTTGGTTCGCTGTATCGGCGCCACTACCCAAGAAGAATACAAAAAAAATATTGAATCAGATGCCGCTTTAGAAAGAAGGTTCCAGGTGGTGCAAATAACCGAACCCTCGGCTCAGGAAACTTTGAATGTTCTGCAAGGACTAAAACATAACTACGAAACTTTTCACGGCATTACTATATCTGACCAAGCTTTAACAGCCGCCGTAACTTACGCTCAAAGATATTTGCCAGAAAAATTTTTCCCGGACAAAGCCATAGATTTAATAGACGAAGCGGCAGCTCGCTGTAAAAATAAAAAACCTCTACCGGCCGGCCGACTTAAAATAAGATCCATCCAGGATAAATTAAAAAAATTAAATCTAAACAAAGAAACCGCCATACAAAAAGAAGATTTTACTTTAGCCAAAAAACACAGCTTGGCCATAAAAATGCTAAAGGAACAACTTAGCAAACTACAAACTAATTTTAAATCTTCTCCCCAATTAAACCCAGTGATTGGCCGGGAACAAATAGCCGAAACAGTATCATTTATCACTGGTATTCCTTTGGCTGAACTTAAAGGCAAGGCCAAAACCGAACTTAGTGCTTTAGGTAAAACACTTAGTCGCCGGTTAATCGGACAAGATGAAGCTATAAAAGCCGTTAGTCAGGCCGTTAAAAGAAACCGCTTAGGACTTAGTAACCCGAGTCGCCCCATCGGCTCTTTCCTGTTCCTGGGACCTTCCGGCGTCGGCAAAACCGAACTTAGTAAACTCTTGGCTGAAGTTGTTTTTGGTGATCCTAATTCCTTGATCCGTTTAGATATGTCGGAATTCGGCGAATCGTTCAATGTGGCAAAATTAATCGGCGCGCCGGCCGGTTATATTGGCTACAAAGACAGCAACAAACTAACTGACCGCATAAAACGCCGACCTTTCAGCGTAATTCTCTTTGACGAAGTGGAAAAAGCCCATCCTGACGTATTTAATTTACTATTGCAAATCATGGACGAAGGCCATTTAACAGATGCCAGCGGCAAACAAGTGAATTTCAAAAATTCCATAATAATTTTAACTTCTAATTTGGGCCTTAAAGAGCTTAATCAGCAGGCTGAATTAGGTTTTGCCGCTACTACTAAAACCAGTGGCCAACTTTTGCCAGCCAACCAGCTTAAAGCCACTAAAAACAAACTAATGGAAGCGGTAAAACAATTTTTTAATCCAGAACTTTTAAATCGACTGGATCAAATAATTATTTTTAATCCCCTGAATCAAACTGATTTGGTAAAAATAGTTAAACTACAAATAGCTGAATTTAATGAACGATTGCATAAACAAAAAATTGACTGCCACATTAACTTATTACCTAAAGCCGCTGAAAAAATTGCCCGCCTAGCCTGGTCGCCTGATCAAGGCGCGCGCGGCATTAAGCGGCTGCTACAAAGTCAACTAGAAGACCAATTAAGCGATCTAATGCTAAAAAATAAACTTAAAGCCAAAATAAACTTAAACGTGGTCAAAGGAGAGTTGAAATTAAACTAAACGCTAATCGCCGCTCGCTTATCGCTAATAGTAAAATACGAGTAGCCAATCCGCGAATAACGAACTTACGATATGTATCATTGGTTCCAAGGAGGGTGGAACTTTATAATACAGGCTCTGTTTCCCAAACTTTGCCTAAGCTGCGCTAGGCATGGCAGCTATGCCTGTCCGCTCTGCCTGACTAAAATAAATTTAACACGGCAACTAAAATGCCCGATCTGCGCTAATCCAAGCCAATTGAGTGAATTTTGTTCTGATTGCAAAAAAGACGGGCAAGCCCTTAAGGGCTTGTGGTACGCTGCTTCTTACGCCCAACCCTTAATAAAACAACTGATAAAATCTTTTAAATATGAAGGTCTAATAGAAATAAACGATTTATTAAGTCACTTAGTCTGGGCTGTTCTTAAAAGTCAGGGGTTGCCACCGGCTTGGCACTCTATATCCTTAAATAAATGGATTATCAGTCCAATACCCTTATCCAACAGAAAATTCCGAACCCGTGGATTTAACCAGGCCGAATTAATAGCTAAAAATTTAAGTTGTTTATCAGGATTAAATTTTGAAAACAGTCTTGTAAGGCAACGCCACACTCTAAGACAAAGCCGACTTAACGACGCTTGGCGACAATCTAATTTAGCGGGCGCTTTTATCTTGGCTGACAATATAAATCCCACTAGCAAAATATATCTGCTGGTTGATGACGTTTACACCTCTGGCGCCACTATGGAAAACTGCGCTCGGGTATTAAAACAAGCTGGCGCTGTAGAAGTTTGGGGCCTGGTTGTGGCTAAAGGTTAATAAATACTAGAAGATAGAATCACGAATTATGAATTAAGCAAAATACTTCCATACTCGCAAGTATGGAAGTATTTGTTAAAAAACCATAATTCTCAATTCTTACTTCTTACTTCTTAATTCTTAATCCTATTTACTTCTTCCTCTCCACTACAATAGTACACTTAGTTAGCAAGGCTGACAGAGTGCCTAAGGCCGCCAGCACCGGTAAAAACATCGTGCCAATAACCGCCACGGTAACGGGAATTTCCAACACAACCTTACCTTTTTCATTTTTTACGCTAATTCGCCGCACATTCCCCTCTTTAATAAGCTTTTTCACTGTGGCCACTAAATCTTGACCCACGATTTTAAATTCTTCCTGCATTTTTTTGTCCATAAAATAATTAATAACTAGTTTTTATTGTTTTAGTTTGTACTCTTTATATCTTTATTTGCCGATAAATACTTTTTATAATCCGCCTTATTATGTGAAGTAAATATAAACGTTTCAGCTATCTTTGGATCACGTTGTTCTAGCGGTAATTTAAGAAATTTAATTGTATTCATAGCAATAATATTACTATGTTCTGCTGGAATCGCAGATAATAATCTGAAAGTACCCGGACCAAAAATCTCATCTACTTCACGCCCCAAAGGCAATAATTCACCTTTATACTGTGCGTTAAAAAATAAATCCATAACTTCATTTATACTTTTATATTTATCGGATTTAACTCTGGCTATATTTGCCGCAACAAAAAAAATCAATTCTTGTTCTTCTAAATAAGTTCCTGATAAATACCAACTATACTTTTTACCACCATCTTTACGATTTACCACATCAACATCTATTACATCATAAGACCTAAGTCCCATAACTCCAATTAACTCTTCACGACTAACCTTTTTGAATACATTGGAGAATTTATCATCTACCTCCTTTTGATATGCAGGATCTGATGATACAACTTGATGTAACACCTCTTTACTAAACATCTCTGTAATCCCCTCACTTAAGCCTTGAAATCTCCATTCCGACTGAAATTTATCTGGTTTTCTCATAGACACTCCTTCCCTCATAGCTGAGACAATCTTATACTCGTTCATACCCGTCCGTATTTTTATTTCAGTCATTTTTTTAAATTCATTTGTATGAAGTAACTCGTGGATTATACCCTTAATAAATTCCAATTTAGGCTGCGCAACTTCCGTTATTTCTGTAGATAGCAACATGTGTCTATTCATTGAAAGTCCGCGAGGTACTTCCCCATTATATTTTCCCATTTCCTTAAGCACCTCAACCATATCTTTAGGTTTTAAGATATGAATATCGTCTGGGGTTAAATCTCGAATGTTAAAATTGAATTTTGCTTTAAAATACTGTTTAGTAATGTTATTAATCTTTCGAATAGCCTCTATTTGCCATTGCTCCTTTATAATCTCATTATCAAGACTAGATAAACTTTCTACGTCTAAACCACCAACTAAATTTTCTAAAACTTTGGCTTGAATTTTACTTTTATATTCCTCCGATGCGTCATCAGGATAATGAAATGTCACATTTTCTGGCATTTTCTCTATATTCATAATCTATTGCAGTATATAAAATAATTAATTAAGAATTATATATACAATAGCATTTAATTTAAAACTAATAAATTTTACTCTATTTTGATGACTTGGCAGTCCATTTTTTTACCATCAGCTAATTCATAAATTACATTATCACCTACCTGTCTACCCAATAAAGCCGCGCCGATGGGTGAATTATGAGAAACAATTCCTTGACTAGGATTAGCTTCAGCTGAACCTAAAATAAGATAAGTTATTTCCTGCCCCGATAAAAAGATAGTCACCCGACTACCCAGCCTAACTTTAGCTGTGTCAATCACAGGTTGAATTACTTTAGCTTTTTTTATTTGTTCGGCTAATTCTAATATTTTTTGATTTATAGCTCTTAAACGACCTTTGGCCATAATATAAGCGGCATTTTCCGAAAAATCTCCCATAGCCGCCAAACGTTTAACTTCTTCGGTTGCTGGAGATTGAAGATTTTTTAACTTGGCCAATTCAGACTCCAGCTGATTAAATTTTTCCCGAGTAATGTAGGGATCGGGTTGTAGATGAGTGTATTTGCCTGATTTTCTTATAGGAACTTGCATGTGATGAATATAAATAAATTATTTTAAAAGTTTTAAAATTTTTATTTTATAAAAAAATTAAACAAATACCCGATTATGATTATGTTTACGGTTGTTATTCCAAAAAAATAAACCAATAACCTAATTTTCATCACTCTTTTTAAAATTAAAGCTTCAGGCAAGGAGAGACCCACTACTGCCATCATAAAAGCCAAGGCCGTGCCTAAGGGTATACCCTTTTCTACTAGGGATTGCATAATCGGAATAACACCAACAGCATTAGCGTACATTGGCACGGCGACAATGGTGGCCATAGGAACAGCCAAAAGATTTTCGGCAGTTATATACTTTTCAAAAAAACCAGCCGGCACAAAGCCGTGGATAGCGGCGCCAACGGCAATACCCAAAAGAACATAGGGTGTTATCTTTTTAGTCAGACCTAAACCTTCTTGCCAAAATTTAAGGACCAATTCTTTAAAAGAAAACTTAAAAGTGACCACAGCTGTTTTTTGGCTTTTTATCTGCCAAACATAATCAGCCACATATTTTTCCAATTTTAATTTGCTTAAAATAAATCCGCCAATTATTCCCAATGACACTGCCGCTATTACATATAAAATTGTAACCTGCCAACCGAATAGTCCGGCAAACAGCACAACTGCCACCTGATTAACCAAAGGCGAAACAATTAAAAATGACAAAGTAACACCCAAAGGAATGCCAGCTTCTAAAAACCCAATAAAGAGCGGGATAGATGAGCAAGAACAAAAAGGCGTAATGGTCCCAAAAATAGCAGCCAAAAAATAATCCAAACCATACCACTTTCTTGAAGCGAGGAAGTCGCGAAGTTTTTCTAGCGGTAAATAATGCCTTAAAATGGCCATTAAATAATTAATAACCAAAAGCAGAATTAATATTTTTAAAGAATCGTAAATAAAAAAATTAACCGATGAACCCAGCTGCGACTCTGGGCTTAAATTAATCAGCTGGTAGGTCAGCCAATCGGCTAATAATTGTATGGGATAAAAAATATTCATGTTATTTTAACAGTTGCCGCCACAAGAACAACCACCAGCTGACTTATTAATAACTTCTTGACTACTGGAAATTATCAGCTTTTTAATTTCGTCTAGGCCTGGCAAACGGCCGACTAAAACAGGTATGCCATTAATAGCTAATATCGGGCTAGACATAATACCCAGCTCAATTATTTTTTGAACATCAGTTATGTATTCTACTTCCACACCGAGATTAAGCTGGCTAATAGCCTCTTTGGTCAGTTCCAAAAGTTTTTTACAGGTCGGGCAACCAGAACCCAAAACCTGAATGTTATTGATCCTGTTCATAATTTCTTAAAAAGTTAGTTAACAATAAATTATATTTTTTAAAAACCACTTTGTTAACGGAGTAATAATTTCTTTTCCAATCTTTTCTGGCCTGTAACAAACCAAAATCAAGCATAACCTTCAAATGACTAGAAACCAAATTCTGTGCCAAATTTAGATTGGGAAAAATCTCGCAAACGCACTTCTCCCCTTCTTTTAAAAGACATAAAATCCGCAAACGGTTATCATCGCCAATTATTCTTAAAAACTTGGCCAAATTAGCGTATTCAGCTGTTAGTTTTTTGTTAGTACAACATTTGGCTTTTATCATATTGAATTTATTATCAATTTATATTGATATGATAACACAAAAAAATAACCAGACCAACTGGTTTATAAACATAAACTGAAGAACTATTACAAAGAGATAACTACGATTTGGAAATAACGATAAATAAATATTGACAAACGATAAGTAGTAAATTAAGATAAAATATAATAATTTATAAGAACCAGCTATGAAAAAAAGCTCAACAATATTTCTTCAAATAGTCATTGTGGCTCTAGGCATCTTGACACTGGCCATAATGATTCAATTTCCCTTGACCGAAGGAAGAGCTGTAAACTTGGACTTGTTTAGTATTTACTCTGACCCGTTCATCATTTATGGGTATGCAGCTTCTATCCCCTTTTTTGTCGCGCTATATAAAGCGTTTAAATTACTAAAATACATCGGACAAAATAAAGTATTCTCACTAAACTCGGTGAAAGCTTTAAAAACTATAAAATATTGTGCTATCACGCAAGGTGCCTTAATCGTATTGCCAATACTATACATATGGACATCTCATAACAAAGACGATGATCCGGCGGGCTTTATTGCCATAGCTATTTTAGCTACCTTTACTTGTATTGTCGTCGCTACTGTCGCAGCTGTATTTGAAAAAACTTTACAAAGTGCTGTGGATATAAAATCCGAGAATGACCTAACCGTTTAAATAACATGGCAATAATTATCAACATCGATGTTATGTTGGCCAAACGAAAAATGAGCGTTACCGAGCTGGCGGAAAAAGTCGGCATCACAATGGCCAATATTTCTATATTGAAAAACGGCAAGGCAAAAGCTATTCGACTCTCAACTCTGGAGGCGATTTGCAAGACGCTCCAGTGTCAGCCGGGAGATATTTTAGAATATAAAAATTAAAGTTTGCGGACAAAAACAACGACTCTGCGGTCGTTGTTTTAATTTTATTTAAGAAAATATTTATTTAATCGTTTGAACGATTCTATCAACCATAGAATCAATATCAAAAACTTCTCTTTCGCTGGCACAAGCTTTATTTTGTTCCTCATCGTAATTGTTACAATTAGGATATTGTAAAGTAAAACTGATTTTTACGAGCTTGCTGTTCTTAATAGTGGTATAAATGTACGAAGAATAAACGCTTCCAGCCGCACCTTCATTTTTTATATTTAAACAATAATTTCTATCATCAACCAGTCTCTGCAAAGTTATCTCGGACATACTACTTACTTCAAGTGGTGTAATTTTACAGGAATATACACCAGTTTCTATTTTAATAACTGGTGGCCATTCCGCAACGCTCACATATTTTGCCAGTAGTTCTTTAGGATATTGAAAAGTTATACCCTGATCGTTAGTGATTGTTGCCCAAAGATTATTATCAGAATTGCTGTTGTTTTCGGTAATACTCCAAAGCGAATAAAATCGGCTGTAATATCTATGCGTTGCTACGGTGCTTGTTCCAATTGGCGATTTAAAAAGATAGCCCGATCCCATTTGTTCTGTAAATTCATAGCCTCTGTCTTTCATAAAAGACTTAATTATCTCCGGGTTATTGCTTTTGGTGATATACTTATTTTCTCCAATATCTAATTTTACAACATCTTTACTACCAAAATTTAACTGGGTAATGCCTTTTATCTGTGGCCAAGGATTACCTTCTTGAAAAATTACCGACGAGCAGAAAAACACAAAAATACCTAACACTAAAATAATGAAGGATATGAGCAGCAGAATCTTTTTATTTTTTGATGAATGTTCAAAAATCATAAGATTAAATTTAAAAACTGCTCTTTGTCTGTCTCTTATAACCGTCTATCAAATATAAAATTCCGGGAATAATAGGCACGGCTAAGTTAATACTGAGATTGGCTTCAGTTAAAAGTCCAACCATAAAACCAACTGTAATTGCGATAATGATAAGCCAACCGGCGACTTTAGGATATTTCCAGCCCAAAGCCAAACCAATAAATACTAACGGCATCATAGCCAGTGCAACATTTTCCCATATTGAATAATCGGGCCTAGCAAACGGCAATGGATTATCATAACCGAAATAAAACGGTAGAACAAAA